>CAZTGJ010000059.1:0-13760 GCA_964613025.1 uncultured Thermoplasmata archaeon
ACATTAAATAGATATTTGAACCATTTTCTAGTGGATAACTGGTCATTTCAGTGAACAATTGATGACCACAACTTAATTATACAATAATCCGGGCAATCATTGATGAAAGGTATGAATGAAATATCTGATGATGCGAAAAAATATGAAAAGATCCCGATCCTGATTTCTAATGAGGAACTTCTAAAAGGCTTTACAAAACACAAAGATGTTGCTTTTGTATTTTCTTTTGCATCAATTGGATCAATATCTATCCTGATAGGAGATTTGATAAATAATCGGACTTTTCCAGATCCATTTTTCATGTTATTAGTAATAATTACGACTCCTTTGGCATATATTTTTATTAATATGGTTTTTTTGAGACAAATGAAAATTTATTACGATGGGATCTCGATGCCAACCAGACCCATAATACGTATCATCCTTGGAAAGGATAATTATATTCCATTGGATCATATCATCAAGTGTTCAATTTCATTGAAACCACCTGTGACATTGAATTCAGAGGAAAGAGTTCTCTTTCAGACGCATATCCGTCATAGATTCAAGAGAACAGCAACTGATCACATAATTGGCAAGCACTTCATTCTCGATTTCATTCGATTTGCAGGAATGAACAAGAATTGGGATAATGTTGTCAATGTCGAATCGGAAGCTATGACGTATTTACTGCAGAATAAAATTTGATTTGTTTTGGAATGAAAAAATTGTAGTCAATGTACCAGATCATTGTTGAACGTTTCTCGATTTGTTGACTTAAATATCCAGTCTTGGTCAATATCGGGCCGATTGTTAAAAATATTTCAAACAAAGCTATACCACCTTCCTTAAAACTCCCTTGTGGAACCGCCAATGATTACGGGAAACTCATGAGGGCCCTCTCATGGTGGAACGCGTTGCCGGAGGTTACTAAGATAGAAATCTGGGAGGACCTGGGGGGTATTGCGGATGCGATGGATTATTCATAGCAGCGGAAAATGATCAATCTCTTCATTCATCTTTCAATTTCTCATCATTTTGTCTAAATTTTTTTAAAAATTTATCAAAATCGTCGAGAATTTCCTGGGATTCATCTTCGTTCTCCTCCCCCATTCTTTCTATCATTCTATCAATTACATTAAATACTTCTTCAATTTTCTCTTTATATCCTATCGCCTTATCAATGAGTTTATTGGCTAAGTCCCAATCCTCAATTTCAACCATCTTAATGCTGTATTCTAAGAGCCTATCGATCTTTTCGATTGCCTTATACCACCAAACAAGCGCCCTTGCTGCCTCGTGTTTAGCCTTAATAGCATTTTCCAAAGTTTCGAGAAGCATCTCCTTCACTTCATCTGGATCATCAACGATGTCATCCTCGATTGCTTTTTTAATTACCTTAGCCTTTTTCAGAAGATCATTAACTTCTTGAAATTTCTCTCTAGCTTCATCATTCCACCCGTGAATAACTTCAATTGGCATGGTCCACAACCTCCAGGATGTTATTTCCTTTCTTTATCTACAGATTCTTAATCACCTTTTTCCGCATCATTTCCCCCTTGCTATACATTGTAATGCTTACTTATATTACTATTGTTTGTTCTCACTTTCAAATCAGGCGGCATAATATAATAGTGTTTATATTATCAATTTCTTTCCAAGGATAGAACAGAATAATAATTAGAATTGGAGCAAGAAGGAAGGTAGCAGATGACTAGTGGAATTCCTAACCAGAGATCATAGAGATCGTGATCTTGGAGAATCTGCAGGGTGATTGAGTATGTAGTATTGTTATAATTATAGCTATATCGAAAAATAATTAAAAATAATCATAGGTAAAATCATGGAATAAACAATTCCGATTAATCCATGTGCGTTAATTACATCCAACAACATGATGAAAATCAATCCAATCCATCCGGCAATAAGAATTGTAGCGACTATCAATTTCAATGCTTCTGAATTTCATATGCAATCCAATGATTGAAAATTAATAACATAATTAGGTTTCCGCTGTTCATTTTATTAGATAATTATAAACCAATCGGATTTTTCTTCATCCCGCGGTCTCTTCTCCCTCCAGAATATCCATGAGATCAACATAGATCGCAACCTTTGTTATGTCGGGTAAAGCATTCCACCAGGCATTCGCATGATTTACTCTAATATTATGCTCGATTTCGTCATTCATGGACATCGGAATACAGTAGGCACTATTTACACTCATTTGAACAATTTTCACAATCATTCCTTCGCGCTCTCTCTTAATGCAAGATATTCTTCCCAGGAATGGATATTATTTTTAATAAGTGCGTACACCGTTCCTTTCGAAAACGGCGCGACTTTCGCAGCCCGGGAAATAGAACCCTCGTGCTCGTACTCCTCCCACACTCTCTGAATCTGGGCGTCGGTGATAACGCAACGACGCCCCAACTGAACGCCTCGTGCTTTCGCTCGCGCAAGTCCTGCTCGGGTTCTCTGTGAGATCTTCTCTCGCTCCATCTTCGCGACCGAGGTGAATACCGCCAGGATAATATCCCGAGTGAACGGATCTGCCGTGCTCAGGAACTGCTCCTGATATGAGTGCCACAGGATTCCGAGGTTCCGCAGTTCTCGTAATTTCAGGATCGTGAACTCCATGCCAGATCTGCTGAATCGCGACATGTCCCAGAAGAGGACGATATCGAATAATTTCTTGTGGGCGTCCCTGAACATTTCTTCAAACCCAGGGCGTTTTTCTTCTTTTCCGGACATCACATCACGATAGATCTTATAAATGATCCACCCTGATTTCTCGCAGAAGGGAATCAGCTGTCGTTCTTGGTTCTCCACCTCCTGCCGGTCAGTGCTCACGCGCACGTAAATCGCAACACCCTTTCCAACGGTATCTTTCACATTCATTATTCTCTCAGAGCACCTCTCATCCAATCACGAGAATCCGCAGGCTGTTATGGAGCATGTGCAACCCGATGGACCCTATGATCCATCGCAACCGCTTCATGCTCAATCCTTGGAACATCAATGCTGAGGCGACCACATGGAGGATCGTTCCCTGCCATCGAAGGAAGGCGATATCGACCCCGTACACCATGAGGTAGCTGGTTGCCTCGAAGCAGCCGAAGCCCAATCCCACTGCAGCACCAGTACGCCAATCACCTCGTTCCAGGATCCAGAGCGTTCCCTTCGCCATTTCCTCGAAGAGCGGAGCAAGGATACAGGCTACAACAAGAAAATAAGCCTCAGGATCGCATAGGAATGCGATCGAGATCAGGATTCTCAGATACACATACGGAAGCAGGAACGCAGCCACAGCCACAGATATGGACGACAGAAGCACAAGCCTGATGCTGTCCCACCCAAGCCCAAGGAATGGGAGGATTAGAGGAGCGATGAAAAACCCGATCAGTAGATATCCCACTGGGTCCCAGTGCCGAGAGTACATGGAATACATCGCGCATAATCCCACTCCAAGAAATGCAAAAGAAGTAAACCTTCGATTTCTCATGGTCATGGGACACGTACCTTCTTCCCGTCCCTCCATTCATACAGGACCTTTGCATCTTTCTTCAGGGCCTTCTTCTCTGCAGCGTCTGCCTTTCGTCCTCCTTTTGGCTGATAGGTCTGGATGTGTTCTTTTGTGCCATCCACCTTCTCGGCCTCATAGAAGCTGTCGATTGCCTCCGCATCTCCTGCCATCTTCAGCTTTGAGATGTGGGTCTTCGGGTAGTTCTTCCGCGTTGAAGAAATGGCTCGCTTCCCGCGTTTGTTCCGTTCTCTGGCGGTGTACTTCTTCAGATCGATCTGGTTGATGGTCACCCGGTCCTCGGTCTGCATCTCTCCCTTCGATTTTCCATCGACACTCTTCACATACCCATAATACCCGGCACTCTCCGTCTGGAACGGTTTCTGTCGGCTTCGGGTTTCCGCCTCGGTCATGGATTCCTCAAGGTCCTTGTCCTTCCCGATGTAGGTGGTCACATGTTTCATTCCACCCTTCCGGGAATGATCATGCTCCCGCAGGGCATGAATGCACTCGTGGACGATAACACCAGATTCGTCGGCATAGTCCGGATCAATGCAGATGGTCGCAGCTCCTACCGGTTTCCCGTTCCAGTCTCTGCGTTGTGAATAGTACCCAGCGACGCCTCTGCCCGCGGGCGCGATCTTGATCAACGTCCCAGCAAGGACCTTCTTCTCCTTGATGGTAAACGCCTGGTCAATGTGCTTGGCGATGTTCTCCCGTTCCTGCTTCGTGCCTCCTGCGATGATGATATGCCGTTTCTTGCTTTTTCCTCGGGATAATATCTCTCTCAGATCCGAGAACTTATTGTCAAGTCCCTTCACATCACTCTCGTTCGGATGCACGTACCAGCGGTACACCTGGGCTCGTTCTTCTTTTCTCCCAGACTTCAGGTCAGACTGAACCTTCGCGGTCTCTGAGAAATCCACCATGACGTTCCGGTACCGTCCACCACGATCTCCGTCCGCCTCGTCCATAAGACGTTCGGCAGCAATGGGCTCTGAGACCCGCCCTTTCTTATCCGTGGGGATCAGGGTTGCTCGGGCTTTCTTGCCGTCACGCCAGATGACCACGGTTCCTTCTCCCGGAAGGCCGGGCAATCCGGTCTCGGTATAGGTCGCGTACATGGAATTGTTCAGCTTCTCATAGTGCTGGTCCAGATCCTCACGGATATCCTTCCATTCACCTACATAGACCACCACCGGCCTCTTGTACGCGCTCATAACCCCGAAACCATCACCCCAGTTCTCAGGTCCTGAAGGTGCTTTCCCGGCCATGAGGCTGGCTTGTTGTTCGTCGAAGACCGGTAAGTGCCGAATCTTCCGATTGTGCTTTCGAACGTTCACCTTCCGGTGGTGATCCTTCGGGTGCGTTCGATCATGTTTCCGTACATTTACTTCTCGATAATTTGACATGTTATGCCTCCTTTTCTCGTATTAGCTTCTGCTTCGTGAAGGGATCTCTCCCTCGTTCAAGATCTTCAATCGCCTGCTTCTCCTTCTCTGAATTGGCAGGATCGATGTTCTCCCACTTCCTCCGGAATCCTCTCAGTTGCCAAGTGTCCCCCCTCTTCCGGTACCTCACTCCCATATCCCCACGAAATGTAGGGATTGTCTTCCTCGGTTTCCGTGGCGTTTTCGGCTGTGCCGGAGGGTCCCTCCGTGCATAGGACCCGGTATTGTGGGTCATGGTGTAGACCACCTCTCCTAGCATGTCAAAGTAGATGCCATCTGTCTTATGGATCGGGATCTCTTCGAGGGTCTGGCTGTTCCTTCGGAAGTGTTCCACCGTGTAGGTGTCGCTGGGGTCCAGGGTGATCCGGACATACTTCCAGTTCCCATCGAGGACGTTGAAGGTGAGCTGAGGTTTCTCCCGGCCATACTGGAAGTTCCGAGCTCCCGTGGCCATCATCGTGTCAATGGGAATCTGATCCTCGATAATGCGCGACTTCGTACTGTTTTCTCTCCATCGCTGCGCCGTCCGGTTCCGTTCTTCCGTCTTCAGCAGGTCTTCTCGCTGCATCAGAGCCGTTGTGTAGACGATGGGAGGCTCCTGTCCCCATTCTACCGACTGAATCTGAGCTAGCTCCTCATTGATCTCATCGTCCGACATGAGGACTGGGTCCATGAGGTGACTCGTGTAAGGATTCTCATCCTCCCCGGTCTTGAGAACCTCACCGGTTCCGTTGCAGGTGGAGCATGGGATCCAATCACCAGAATCAAGCGTGAACTTCTTCGCCCCTCCACACTCAGGGCAGGCGGTCTTCTCCTCCTTCCCTGGCTTCCGGGGTCCGGGAGGTTTTCCCGCCATGATCTCATTTACCTGAGCTTCATACTTTGGATCAACCCGCTGTCTTCGGTCGTAGTCTCTGACATGAACCTTCTGGTACGGTTTCCCTGGATAACCTCGATCATGTTTCTTTACGTGTACATTCTTGTAACTCATGCTCTTACCTCCTTCGATACGGTAGGATTAGTCCCACCAGAACCTCCAGTACCCGGGACGGACCTCATCGAACTCGTCGGGCTCCTCGGTCCATGTGATCGTCTCCCCTTCCCACTCCTCCTTGTGCTTCCGATTCCTGAGTTCGTCCTGGAGCTTCATCGCCTCCTCTTTCGAGGCTCTGATCGTGAAGGCATCGATGGAAATCCGGGCATCATCACGCCCAGTAGCCTTCGGGATGACGTACCCCTCCAGGGTCCCATGATGCTTCGTGGCCATGTGGACCATCTCTTCCGAGCTCGGAGACCGATTCTGGTTATCCCCCGGATCGATGTTCGGCTGCCCCGTCATCATCTTCCGCGCGTCTGAGGCTGGAAGATTCTCGTACCGGTAGTAGGATGAGGTGTCCGATTGCCAGTAGGAGGGAAGGTAGCGAAGGAGATCATACTGACCGTCCTTCTTCGGGAGTGGTTCCTTTCCTGACTCTGTGGGAGGTTTCCCTGCCATGACGGAGGATTTGTTCTGCTCCTGAGGATGACCTACGCAGATCCGCCGCTGATGCTTCCGCACCTTGATGGTTGTAGTCGGCTTTTGAGGATGCCTCCGGTTGTGTTTTCGGACGGTCACATCACGATAGCCTCCGGTCATGCGATCACCCCAATGTGACCCCGATGTGAACCGCACCACAGTTTGAGAATATCATCAAGAAAATAAAAAGAGAAAAAGGGAGGGGAGGGTGAATCCATGAATCCTTCAACGCTACTTTCCTTTCCATGAAAGGCTCCTCTCATGGATTCACCCCCATGAAATTGAATCCAGTTTGAATCCAAAATGGTCATCCATCATTCCTCCTTCGATATCGCCAAAATGCGGTCTTGAATGACTGGAATTTTCTTGGGATAACCTCGGAAAAGGAGTCGTCAGAATGTTCTTCGAGAAGTTGTGCATGGATCGCTTTAATCTTCAATCCGTTCGCGAATAATTCCTCGGCTTCCTCCAATACTTCATCCTTGTATTCCAGAGCTTCTTTGGAGTAGAGGCGCTCCCGATCTTTCGCCTCCTTCGACTCACGCCATTCAGTATTGTACCGTTTGATGGTGCGACCTCGCTCAATCAGCCAATCGAGACGTTCATCCTCAGTTCCCTTATACGGAAGCGAAATCATATCGATCGCTTCCATCATGTTCAGGACATCACGCGGCAGGTAGTCGAAGGTGAAGTAGGTATTCGCGTAGGTTTCGAACGAATAGGAAACATCAGGAACGCATTGGAAATTGATGGGCATCCCTTTCCAGTAGATGGCCACAGATTCCAGGGTCTCCATGTCATCTGAGTATCGCTCACAATCCCACTGGTCCTTGTGACCGTGCGGAGGATAGTACTTCCCCTTGTTCATGATGCAATGGACACCCTGCAGAGATTCCCGCCATCGGCTGTTCACATCCTGCGGATAGTGGATCGCCGGTACCATTATGATCTCCTGGGTTTTCCGCATCTGGTTGAAAACTCGGAATGAAGCACCGGCCTCCTTTCCTCGGGTCTCCCATGCGTTCTGACCTTCCGCTCCGTCGAACTCATCGATGAAACAGTAGAGGTTTCTCCGTTCTCCCATCATGTCGATCTCCGCGACGATGTCGAAGATCTCCGAGATCGTCCGCACCCGCCTGATGCCGAATTCTCTCACAAACTGCTCATAGAATTTCACGTTCGTAGCGACGACGGGTCGAAGACCATGCTGGTCCCCTTGCTCCAACAGTTCCAGGATCATCCAGGCCATCATGTTGGTCTTCCCAGCCCCATTCTCACCGGTGATGATGGTAGCAAGGCCTTTCTTGAACCACACGGAAGGATCGAGGTTGACCTTTCGACCATACTTGCGGAACCACTGTGGTGGGATTCCCATGGTGTTGCTCATCTGATCTCCGCGATGATCCCCAGCGTGAGCATCGATCATCGTGAGGTAATCTTCGAGAATCCAGAGGAGTCTCCGATATTCGTTGATGGGAAGATCGTCGGCAAGGAGCTTTAGATCATCATCAAACAATCCAATATCCTTGGCTGCGTTGACGAACTGTGCATAGAACTGACCGCTCTTCTTCACCCGGAGCTGGGGCGCAAGATCGTTGAAGAAAGACACCAGCTCATATACCTCGACATCGAAATCGAAAAACATGTACGCATTGCTAAGCATTCTTCGTGCGGCCTTCTCAGATCGCCACCACGGTGCTGATGTCTTTCCTTCTTTGCCAACATATCCAACTGGCTTATCCAGATTCTCAGTCATAGAAGTTCCTCCTCAGAGCCTGCAATAAGGCCGTGGTTCGATCGATGGCCACGCTGCCGCTGCTCGAATTCGAGCGCCCGCTCGTAGCCGTCATAGTTCCCTTCTCCAACGATGGCTCGCATTTTCTTCAGGAATGTCTCACGGACCGCGTACGGGTCTGGCAGCGGAAACAGAAACCCGATGCCCTGCTGCTCACGCTGTTCCTTGATCTTCGAAAGCTCAGTATAATCCTCCATGAACATCTGGAAGAGCTTGTCATAGGCTCGAAGGTACATCCGCTGTCTTGGGCTCAGTTTGGGGGCTGTCTTGGGATCAATGATCGATGGATCTGAGAATGAATTTGCGTACGCGATGAGACTATTGATTCGCATTGATTTCGCACTGCGGTGCAGGTGGAACGATACATTCTCCGAATATGACCCTGCCTCGTCATCATCCTTCATTCGATCTGGAACGGTCATCTAACCACCTCCCCCGATGTACCAATAGATGGCGAAGAAAAGCAGCAGAAGGCTGAGCAGGAAGGTTGCCCTCCGGTAGAACTGGATCAGACTGTCATCTTTGAGCAGGAATCCGTCATTCACGAGCGACATGATTGCCTTCATCCGCCCCATGCGCCGGAACACCGTCACATCCTGGTCGAGCTTCACCACCTCCTTCTGATAGGATCGATTCTGCTTCATGAGATCTCGGTTTAGGCCCTCGATGGAATGCTCGGGGATGGTATTGTCCGTCCACCAAGCGATCTGCTGCTCTGGCGTGTACTTGGCGCAGGTGAAGATCCCAACATGGATGTCATGGAGATCACACCGACGTGGATCAAAACACTGGAGCTTGATCCGATTTGCCGTTGTTTTCTTTCCGAACCACCACCCGAAGAAGCCGATGAGGAAGGCTGCAAGATAGATGAGCTGGGCATAGTGTCCGGTGATCATCTCGCTCTCGTTGATCTCATGAGACTTTGGCAGGTAGTAGATGAGAAACAGATACGACAAAATGAGGAGGCTCATCATGATCTTCCCCATGCGCCGCTTTCCCTCGAACGTCTGTGAGAACTTCCCTTGCTTCATGAAGTGGGTCCCCATGAACTTCGGCACCAGGATGTTCATCCCGGTACCAACCCGGAACACTGAGATACCACGCTTCTGATACCCGTCTGGGAGCACACTCCTGATTTGCTCCTCGGTGATTTTCAGGCTTGGATCAGAGGCTTGAAAATCCGACTTCTCCCCGTCCACCACCAGATGCAGAGGACCCTGGCCGAAGACCTTTTTCTCCTTGCCGTTCTGCCACACCGAATGATCCACGATGAGCTCAACGTCCGTGGCGATTGGAGGAGGATCGACGTTGCTCATTTTCTGTTGTTTTTTGCGGATGGACTTCTCCTCCCGCGACATGAATATCTCTCTGAATGCTTTCATAGTGCATACCTCTCGACTGTTTTTCGATCGTTTCTTTGCTTCCACTTTCGTTTCACAAACCATACAATAAGAATAAAGATGAAGTACCCGAATAACGCCAGGTACAGAATGATCCGCTCAGTTTCGTTTGGCTGATAGAACGCCACCGCGCTGGCGCTCGTCAGGATGACCAGCGGAAGAAACTGCAGAAAATGCTTCATGCGAAATTGAAACCGGAACGACATGGCCATGAAGACGATGAACGAGATGAACGCCACCGCCAATAGGATGAGAATCCCGACCGCTAGCATACCTTCGAGGTTCATGGCCGATCCCTCCCCTGGGCCTGGCGTTCCAGCTTCTTCCGCCACCACTCCATGGTTCTGAAGACGGTGATGGGGAGAATGACTGCCGAGATGATTCCCGCGATGACCAAGTATTTCTGAATCTGTCGGCTTTCCCACCATTCATCTGATGCAGTGGATATGACCGTATCATACACCGGGTCAAGGTATGTTCCCACGTTCTGGAGCACGTAGGGTTTTCCGTCCGCGGCTTCCGCCGTGAAGCTGAACGTTCCGTTCTCGATGAACATCTCGGTGCCGTTCTTCGGGTCCGGGAGCGTGGTGTTCTCCCAGGAGACCTCGTACAAGTGGGTCGAGTTTCCTTCGAACGCGGCGATCACCCGAAACTCCGTCCCCCTGATCTCCATGGTGTGTGATGATCCAATTCGACAAACCGAGAATTCCGCCAATCCGAACGTATTCTCCAGGTGGACCGTTGCAAGAGGGATCGAGAAATCAAGATGATAGTCTGTCACGTTCGATACGATTATGGATATCGAAGATACCACCATGTCGTAGTAATCCATCACCCGGACGTCTATCGTACTCCCCAGAACGTGCTGAACTGACCAGATCCCCGAGGTTCGAATCCAGGATCCACCGTTCACGGCATAGAATATCTTGAGGAGCTCAGCATCCTCTCCTAGACCGGTGAACGAGTTGAAAAAATGCGTATGGAAGGTTGCTGTTGGAAGATAGTCCCGCATGATAAGCGTCATCATCGTACTGCTCATGATCGAGACCGTTGTTTCCGCAAGGATTCCATGCTTCTCTGCCACGATCGTTATCGGGCTAACCGCTTCATCGATAAGCACCCATGCTATCATCCCAGTAGCGTCCGTCACGTGGCTTGTAAGGGGAGAATTGTCCTTATCGAAAAGGTAGACATTCCCGGCGCTGATCGGCTGTCTGAGGGCATCCAGGAGCGTTATTGACAGGTACCACACATCTCGGTTGTTTTCCACGGTGGAATTCGTGCATTCATACAGTACCAGGTCTGTGGTTACATTGACGAATGTGTTCTCCCGGACGGTGATTCCATCAACAGAATATGCTCCAATGGCATGGCTCGTGAAGTTCTCGAATGTGTTGTTCAGAAAGAGGATATCATTCCCAGTTACCTCGAAAGCTGTGGTGAAGTTTGCATCGGCGATGAAGGTGGAGTGTATGATCCATTCGTCAGCCTGCCCAAGCGAGATTGATCCCTCGACATTGCTGATAGAGGAATGATTGAGGAAGAGAGATCCTCCTGCAAAAGTCCAGGTTACTGGATTCTCAGCTTGGATCGTCGAGTTGTACACATGGAACTCCTCGGTCCACACGGTGATCTCCCGATCTGAGCCAGTAAAGGTCAGGGTGACGTTCTCCTCGAAGTACACGGGAACGAACATGATGTCCAGGTTTCCCGATACCTCGATGGTTTCGTCCCACACGTGCGTCTCGGTGGAGATCGTCCAGTTTCCGGATCCGGAATACGGCCAGTCACCCGTGCCTTCTCCTTTCGTGGTCGACATGTGGTGAACAAGCACGATGAGAAGCAGAATGATCGTCCAAACGATCGCGCTCGTAAGAATCCTCAGATAATACCGATGTGACATGCATCCCTCCTTTGCTCATGATTGTGAAAGAAAGAAAATAGAACGAACCCCGAGATTACTCGGAGTCCGCCTTGTTCACATAGGCGTTGAACAATCCCGCCTTGAACGCAACGAACACCAGGGCGATGATGGCCACAAAGATCAAACCGTACACGAGGAAGGTCTTCACCTTGCTGGCGATGTCACCCACGAAGTTAAAGACACTCAGCCCCTTCTCCTTGAGCGCTTTCCCAGCACTCGTGAAGGTACTTTTGATTCCTTCAAATGTATCCCCGATGGAGGTTGAGATGGCAGTCGGCAGATTCTTGGCAAGGCCTCGGATCGAGGTCGCGATCGACGAGGTGGCGCCTTCGATCGCGTCCCGATAGGAGTTGGTGATCTGCGCCAGTTTTGCTTTCATGGAGGCGAACCCAGCACTGATCTTTGCTCCGATCCCGGTCGTTGGAGCTACCGCATACTGGTCGACCATGTCGTTCACCTTGCCCGACACCTGTCCAACAATGTTGCTGCTGGAGTCCACGAAGTCCGTGACGGTACCTTTCACGATGCCAGCGGAGGCTGAGACTTTCCCGCGGAATGCTTCCGACACTTCGATGAACGCATCCTGCGCTTTCTCGGGCGAGCTGAAGACCACATCTTCAACCCTGCTTTTTGAGCCACCGAGTGGATTCTTCCAGGTGGTGGGATTCCATCCGGCAAGCCCGGGATTCCCGGCATAGCACAGGTAGTACCCAAGATCCTCCCTGGGTACCGTGGTGATACTCTCGATCGTCCCATCGGTCCGTTCCACGGTAGCGTCAGGGTCGGTCTCCAGGATGAGATCAACCCCCTCCTTCTTGTACCAATCCTCGACGTAGTCCACATAGCTGTCCGAGTAGACCGTGGTGCAGTTCATATCCAGGATCACATAGTCCACCACATAGGCGTTCGTTCCCGAGATCTTTGCTAACCGTTCCTTCAACGATTCTTCAAGCTCGGCCTGGAGGTCAGTCCAGCCCTTCAAGTACAATGTTTGTCGATCCTCGACATCATAATCGTACTCCTCGACGGTCGATAACGCCTCCCGGAATTCGGTCGCGTTGTACGATCGTTGGCTGTCAAAATCTCCCGGTTTCGATTGGGTGAGGTTGTAGACGTTCCGAGCCTCCTGGCTGCCGGTATCGTTCTCGATACCTGCCAGGGAGTAGCTGAACTTAATCCGGTCCTTGTCGCTGCTGGTGGGTGCTGAATCCTTGGTTTTCGGGAGGATCTCAGTCGTGCCATAGTCGGTGTTCGACTGCCTTCTGGTAGCGTACACATAGTCATACCCGAGAATCCGGGTATTCGCAGCAGTGGTGTTCGCCCAGAGGGTCATGTTCGAGAAGCTAGACCAGGTCAGATAGGTGCTCAACGTCTCGGTGCTGCCAAGCTGTCCTCCGGTCTCATTGTAGATCCGGACGATGGCGGTGGAAGAGTAGAACTCCACCTGGAAGCTGTACCACTTGTCCGCTGTGGCTGATGCGACGGCATTATCCACGGTGGTGAGCGTCCCGGTGGTAACGGCATGGTATCCGATATCGATGTTGCCAGAGCCGTCAAAGAACACTCGAACGTAGTGGGTGCCGGAGGTGAGCTCAAGGCCGCCTACCGGGGTGCCGTTCACCTCGCCACACCGGGCAGTGATGATCACACCGTCCGAGTCTGGTTTCAAGCCCGTAGACTTGGACGCCGGGATAGAATACTGCGTTTTGGTGTAGTTCGCTGCATCGCCGCCGCCTATCGTTACGAACACAAGGTTGCTGGCTCCCACCCAGGGGTAGGCTGATGAAATATGGCTTCCCGTTTCATAGTACGTCCAGTCTTCGTTCTCCGCCATATCCGAATCATCGAATCGTTCCAGGAACGTGAGGCGTTTGTTGGTGAAGGCGACCCGACTGAAGTTCGTCTCCATTCGTACACGGTCAATGGGGGACTCCCCAAAGACGTCTGCGAAGGTGAGCATCTCTTCGGCTTCCACGGAGACCGTCCCGGCCTGCGCCAGAATGCTTCCCAGGAACAGCACGAAGAGCACGAGGGCGCATACTTTCACCCGCCCACCATCGTTTTCCAATTTTGATACAGAGGTTTTCATGTTTATTCTCCTTTGTGTAGTTGTTCCCTGTGCTGTCCCTGGGTGGAGGAGCCGGGATTCCAGGGACAGTAACCCCGACTCCA
>CAZTGJ010000060.1:0-13657 GCA_964613025.1 uncultured Thermoplasmata archaeon
ATGCGTATGGGGTGACAGAAGTATGAGGGGGAGGAGAGGGGAAGCGGGAAAAGAATACAAATGGGATGAGAGAGGAACAGAGGTATGCGTGGGAAGGATGTGTGAATGCGGTGAGGGGAAATGAGTGGAACAAGTGGGAGAAGAATGAAGAAGTGGAGTGGATGTCATTTTCTGAAGAGCTGAACACCTTTTTCCCCCAGTTCCAATATCTTCATCCTGCCGATCGTCTCTTCCTGTAAATATCCGGACTCGATGAGAGAGGTAATTCTTTTTCTCATGGTAGGCTTACTAACCCCAAGTTCATCCCCGATGAGAGAATAGGACGGTTTCAGACCAATGGAATTCTGGGAATGGACGAGATTCAGAACATCGGTAAGACTCTCCGGAAGTTTACACTCTGCGTAGGCCTCCACCTCCAACCCCTCCTTTTCCACCCGCCGCAATTCCTCCTTTTTCAACGTAGTGGGATCGATCGATATTATGATCACAAACCCCTTGATGTAGGCCATCTCCCGCAGCCTCTGGATGCATTCCAGTGTCTTCTTGAATCCGATCTTGCTGATGAGGTAGTCAATTCTGTCGATCAGTGCAACGATCTTGCCCTTCTGATCCTCGAAAATCTTTTCTATTGCCCTTTCATCGGGAGTAAGGAAGTTCCCATTTTCCATCTCTGCAAGCCAGTAGTAGGTATAATCCCCGTGGATTGCACAGGCAAGATCTTTCTCGGGCAACCGCGATATGACGATACCTCCATAGTTCAGTTTGAGAAGATCATTGAGAGCCTGAATGGATACCTTGGGCGAGGACTCCTTGATGAGATACATCCTTCCGTCCATTAGTTTGTATTTCAATAATTTCCGCTTCATCTGTTCTTCTGTGAGCCGCCGCTCAGTCACATCCTCCCCCGAGCTCAATATCCCCAGAACCTCCCCGCTCTCGCTCCTGAGAAGAGAACTGTTCCAGGCCATCACCCGCTCCTCTCCATTCGTTGTCATTATCGGGGATTCCATATGATCGATTGATTCCAGCTCTCCTGACAGAAGCTTCCCGAAAGCCTCTCTCATCTTGGGCATCCCGTAGTCCGGAAGGTATTCATCAAACCAGTTTCTCCCGATGACGGCACTTTTTTCGACCTGCAGTATCCTGCACCCCCGTTGATTGATATTCTCGATCCTGCCTTCCTTGCTCAGGGTGATCATGAATGCCGGTGCCATATCAAAATACTTCTCTGCTCGTTCACGCTCCATCATTATGGTCTCATCTGCGATCTTCCTCTGGAATGCGTTCCCGATGATCTCGGAAACAGTATTCAGTATCACCAGGTCTGTTTTATTCCATTCGCCGGTATTGACCACATCGTCGAATCCGATGAATCCAATGAGCGTGTCCTTCGTGGAAACCGGCAGCGCAACAAGAGACTTGATATTCTGCTGTGAAAGTATTTCCTTTTCGACCGAGGCCCCATCGGGAAGTGACTCCAGATCCGGGATGTGAATGATCTCTCCGTTTTCCATCTTCTCCTGCCACCAAGGAAACAATTCAACAGGGATGTTCTGCAGATTGGGACGTTCGGGTTGTATCCCCTCGGCACACCATTCATGCGTATTGCTCATGGTTTCATTTTCATTATCATAGAGGAAGAGATACGCACGATCAGCGCTGCTGAGATTACCAATGTCCTCCAGGGAATCCATTATTGTCTTGTCCAGATCGCCGACTCCCACAAAGCGGGAGGAGACAGTTGCTACGATCCTCTCGAACTCAAGTCGTTGATTGATCACCTGGATTTCGGGACAGTGCTCCCGGGTCCGCTCCTTAATCTCCGCCACCTGTTTCCGGTATTCCGTCAGTTCACTGATGAGCTGCTTCTTTGTTTTTCCCTCATCGTTCATTAGTACGCCAGCCTGATGTTTCATGGACAACTCTGTGTATCTCTTCCCTTCGAAAAAATTTCTGGATGGTGGGATGAGATGGGATTCACAATAGAAGGAGCAATTCATTTCTCAATAATAAACTTTGGTCATCCAGGAAGGCTGAAGAAAAGGAAATGGAGGAACGGCCCGGGAACGTGGAGGAGAAAAAAATTGGCCAATAAGAGATTTGTCACCAACTGCGAAATGCCGTTTCCCAGGCCGTATATTCATAGTGCTTTCCATGTATATCAATGTTGAGAAAAAAGTCAGGAAAAGTCTGGAAAGTGTGAGATTTTAGTTGTTTTGATGGAGGAATGCTGAGGTGAACGTTTAGGTTATCAAATCTATAAGATCAATAATCCGAAATCATCCATTTCCGCCCCCGCCCCCCTCCCCCCCTCGTAGATCACGTTCAACGTTTGTTCCGGAACTCGTATAGGTCGGATTGTGATTCCTTATGTGGCTATTGGTAATGGTGGTTTGCCATGGGTTCTTTTTTGATTTGTAAAGTACGATCCTTATCCCCGGACTACATCTGCCCTGACATAAACTACCTCACCACATATTTTAAATATGGCTTCTATCATTCCAATGACGGGTGTATCATGACACGATCGCGGCCCTCATTCACGAAAATTTCAGCCCTGGTATTGCTTTTTCTCCTGTTAACCACTTCACTGGCAGTTGCAATTGTGCACATTGGTGAAGCGGAAGGCGGACGGGGGGATGGAACATGGTTCATCGGTCATGTAAAGGACAAGGACACCGATGATCCGATCCATGAGGTTGAGATCACGATCAAGAAAGGAGAGACCACATACACAGCGTACACCGATGCCGAGGGAAATTACGAGAAACAGGTGGAAGGAGGAGGTGAGTATACCCTCATAGCGGAGCATGAGAACTACAAGACCGAAGATGCTCACGTTGTTGTGGAAACAGGAGATGAGAAACGGGTGGACTTCCAGCTCGAGAAGAAAGAGGAAGAAACATGGATCTTGGGAAAAATAAGGGACAAGGACACAGAGGAACCGATAAATGACGTTGAAATCTCCATCAAGAAAGGAGACTATACGCACACCACATATACAGATGAAGAAGGGAATTATGCAAAGCAGTTTGATACTGGCGGGGAGTTCACCGTTATTGCGGAAAAAGAGGGATATAAAACCGAAGATGCTCATGTGGTGGTGGAAACAGGTGAGGAGAAACGTGTCGACTTCCAGCTCGAGAAGAAGGAGGAAGAACAGGAGATATGGTTTGTGGGTCATGTGAAGGATACGGAGACTGAGGACCCAATAGGAGAGGCAGAGATAACGATCAAGAAAGGGGAACATGAGTATGTGGCATACACCAACGGCGATGGGAATTACGAGAAGCAGGTGGAAGGCGGGGGAGAATATACCCTCATTGCGGAACATGAGCATTACAAGACGGAGGATGCAAGTGCCTTTGTGGAAACGGGAGACGAAAAGCGAGTGGACTTTGACCTGGAGGAGAAGGAGGAAGAACAGCAGACCTGGTTCTTTGGTCATGTGGAGGACAAGGAGACTGAGGACCCAATAGCAGAGGCAGAGATAACGATCAAGAAAGGGGAACATGACTATGTGGCATACACCAACGGGGACGGGAACTACGAGAAGCAGGTGGAAGGAGGAGGGGAGTATACTCTGATCGCAGAACATGAGAACTATAAGACTGAGGATGCAAGTGCGTTCGTTGAAACTGGTGACGAGAAGCGCGTAGACTTCCAACTCGAGAAGAAAGAGGAAGAGCGGGCATGGTTCTTCGGCCAGTTGAAGGACAAGGATACCGAAGACCCAATTGCCGAGGCGAAAATCACCATCAGGAAAGGCGATATTAGCTATACTGCATACACCAATGGGGACGGGAACTACGAAAAGCAGGTGGAAGGAGGAGGGGAGTACACTCTGATCGCGGAAAGGAACGGCTACAAGACCGAGGATGCTCGTGCATTCGTGGAAACCGGAGATGAGAAACGAGTGGACTTTGACCTCGAAAAGAAACAAACATGGTTCGTCGGGAAGGTTAGGAACAAGGAGACAGAGGACCCAATAGCAGAGGCAGAGATCACCATTAAAAAGGGAGACCATAGCTATACGACATACACCGATGCGGAGGGAAATTACGAGAAGCAGGTGGAAGGAGGGGGAGAGTATACCCTCATAGCTGAGCATGCCCACTATAAAACTGAGGATGCTCATGTTGTGGTGGAGACAGGCGACGAGAAGCGGGTTGACTTCCTCCTGGAGAAGAAGGAAGAAGAACAGGAGACATGGTTCGCCGGGAGAGTACGGGACAAGGAGACAGAGGAACCCATTGGAGAGGCCGAGATAACGATCAGGAAAGGAGACACCACCTACACAACATACACCAATGCGGAAGGGCATTACGAGAAGCAGGTGGAAGGGGGAGGGGAGTACACCCTCATAGCCGAGAGGGAAGGATACAAAACTGAAGATGCTCACGTAGTAGTGGAGACGGGTGACGAAAAACATGTGGATTTCCTGCTTGAAAAGAAGGAAGAGGAAGAGCGGGAAACCTGGTTCTTCGGATATGTGAAAGACAAGGAGACAGAGGAGCCCATTGGAGAGGCCGAGATAGCGATCAGGAAAGGAGATGTGACCTATTCAACACTAACAAACGAGGAAGGATACTACGCAAAACAAGTGGAGGGAGGGGGAGAGTATACCCTCATAGCCGAAAAGAGCGGTTACAAAACAGAGGATGCCCGTGCCCTTGTGGAGACGGGAGGAGAGAAGCGGGTCGACTTCTTACTTGAATCCGAAGGGGGTCGTGGGATACAGGATGTGGATGCAAATATAAAGGATGAACCCGATACCTTCTACCTCCAGATACTGGTGATCCTCTTCGTTGCCCTCCTTGGGATCATGATGCTGGTGATCTATCTCCCCAATCAGTATTTCAGGCCCTGAGCGGAAGATGCGATTTCAGGGAGCAAAATGGGAGAAGAAAAACCAAAAGAATTGATTGAGAAAATATCTGATCAACAAAATTACGGATTGCATTATGGGGGGTGGGGGGAAGGCTGGAGAGGGTACTGCTGAAGATGTGTATTTCGAATAGTGTCGAATGATATCCGATAGCCTGCTTACTTTTACAGGGAATGAAGAGTGATATGAGCTGGCAAACCAGAATGCCGCTTGTCAGTAAAGGCCACCATCATCAATCCTGATGTGGCCGGTCTACATCCCGTCCTTCGAATGGATCAAGGGAAAGATGAACACGAAAACAAAACCAATGACCATGATGAGGAGAATGACTTGCTGCGCCTCAATGGGACTCTGCTCATCATCACCATCATCCCGAATAACAGTTATGTATTCGGTAATCCTGTCGTTATTAGAATTCGAATCATCAGGGTGATCCACACTTGCTTTCACCGTAAATGTTCGATCCTCATTCGGAACCTCCCACCAGAACTCCATATGAATTTCATCACCGATGAAGATCTCCTCGGGGATTTCTGGATTGAACCGATTGGATCTCTCCCCTTTAAGTGAGGTTCCACCGATCTTCAGGCTCACAATGGCAGAACCCTGTTCGGCGTTTGCCGAACCTGCATTGGCAACGGTTACCCAGACATGGGTTGTGGTGCCGCCAAGATTATCCTCAATGAAGACTCTGGTAATTACCAGGTCCGGTCTCAGATCAAGAGCCAACTGGAATTGATCATCAATGGTGGCAGTATTATCATTCTCCCTGTTTTCCATAACCATCCCATCCGAGCTGAATTTGTTGTCAATTAAGGTCTTCCCATCTCCGGACCTGATGGGTTTGTCAGCGTAGACATAGAGATCATTTTCCCCACCAGGAATCTCATCCCATGTGGTGAGAATCTCGACGAACTGCCCTGGAGCAATAGTATCGATTTTCTCGAAGGAGATATAATTTCCAGGAATTTCGTTGGGTGACTCCCTCTTCCCATTGTAGAAAAACACATAGAACTCACCCGTTTCAGCACTTCCGTAATTGAAGATCCTTATGGAAATATCGACATCATCCCCTTCCTTTATCCCGGAGCTTGGACTGATGTAAAAGTCGTCAGGATCGTCACTTACCCGGATGTTGGGGAGGATGACAGTGAGATTGAAATAGACATATTCCACCTGGGAATTATCGCCGTCAGACATTGCTGATATGGAGATCCCGTTGTAAATATCCTCCTCTTCATCCCATGCAACGATAACATACAGAGATAAACGAACACTTTCATTTGCTTCGAGAACGTTTGATTCCGATCCTTTCATATCCCCTGGAATAGTAAGTGTCGATTTGCGAACACCAGTCTTATTCTCGAACTCCATGATCCAGTCTTTATAGGTCCCGGATCCGAGCTGTGTTTCCACCTCGATGGTGTAGGTGTCATTCTCGTTGCCCGAGTTTCTGAGTGTGAAGAAGAACTCCACTTCGGTCTCATCTACAGGATTCACTTCGATCCTTCCCCCCCCCGCTTCCCTCTCCAGATCTACACCGTATACGGCTCCGGCGTCTCCAAAAGAACATAGTAGCAATACTGCCAACATAACGAAGGCAACCAAGAGCATGAAAAAAAGATGACCATGTCTTCCACCAAAGGGGCTCCCACCCATTTTTCCTTCCCTTGTAACTGTATCAGCCATTTCCAACACCTGTCTCTGAGTCTGTTCATGATCGTTCGCTATCAATGGTTTCCTGATTACTTTCGTGTCTGATTGAAGATGAATAGTATCAAACTTTTGATCCCATTGAATGACATTGTGCTTTCCTCATTCCAAGGACGATTATAAATAGATAGTGGAAAATCAACTAGCCTTTCTCCAATTCATTAAATCGGATTAACCCGGTTCTCCAACCGGTTGTCATTTCAGGGAGTCCGCTCCCCTAGTAATACTACTTTTACCGGAAAGATATATTTAAACTTTTTTGAAAATTTTTTCTCTGTGGAGTACGAATATTATTTCGTTTCATGATAACACCTCACATTTTTCTCTTGTCGAGTACGAAAATTATAGAAGAAGAAATACTTGCCCCTCCCCCTTCATCTTCCCTCCTACGTTTGTATTCCGGTCTGTTTGATTAATAAAAATGGTGTACAGCAACCTTTGTGCCCTCTTCCAGAAATTCTGTATTATGGGGTATTTCGATCCATCCCGAGGCGTGTGACATGCTGGTAATTGCGCCTGACTCTTTGAATACAGGGTACACATTCCCCTCCTCTAATCTTACCGGATAGAGATGGTGTCTTCCGATAGTTGAGACTATCCGCTGGGCCAGTACAGCTTCACTGGTTCTATATGCTGAGGGGAGTCCGGCCATCTTCCTGACGGAGGGTGCCAGCAGCACGTACGCGTTCGTTAAACATGAGGTGGGATATCCGGGCATACCGAAAACAAGGGTATCATTCACTCTTCCGAAAAGTGTGGGTTTGCCGGGTTTCAGTGCAATCCCGTGGAACAACACCTCCCCCATCTTCTCAAGAACGTTTACCAGAAGGTCCCGTTCCCCCACACTGCTTCCCCCCGAGAAGATCGCATAGTCGCTGGCTGATGCAAGAGCAAAACACTCCTCCAGGTCATCCATAGAGTCACCGGAAATGGGGTTAATCTCCACCGCTGCTCCATTGGAATCCAGAAGCGAGGCCAATGTGTAGGAGTTGATATCGTAGACCTTTCCAAAATCAAGATCCTTTCCAGGCGTGACAATTTCCTCTCCTGTGGGGAAGATGCTGACCCTGGGCCGGGCATAGACCTCCACCTCTTTGTATCCGAGGGCAGCAAGAACACCGATACCAGGAGGGGATACCAAGGTCCCTTTGTTCAGGACCTCGTCTCCCTGGGAAATATCGGCGTTCGGGGCTGAAACGTTGGCTCCTGGATATACGGGTTTGTATATATTGATCTCAGACCAGCTTTCAGACGCTCCCCCAGAGCCGGTTTCAGATGCTTCCCCGGACGTGATTTCAGATGCACCCCCAGACGTGATTTCAGATGCGCGATCAGATGCTCTTTCGAGTCCACTTTCGGATTTGCTTACAGGTCTTCCAACCGAGGTTTCCTCCACCATGACCACCGCATCCGCACCATCTGGCATTGGAGCGCCAGTGGCTATCTGAACGCATTGATTCACCTGCACAATACCATCCGGTTTATCACCGGTATAGATACTTCCGATCATCTCCAGGTGTTTTGGGGATGTTCGGGCCGCTCCGTAAGTGTCCTGTGCCCTGACCGCATACCCATCCATTGCCGCACGCCGAAAGCCCGGGATATTCATCCCAGCGGTCACTGAAGCGGCCAGTACCCGTCCATGAGCCTGTTGAAGGGGAACCACCTCGGTCCTTTCCATCCTTACCGTATTTTCAAGGATGATCTTTTTCGCTTCTTCGTAGGTGATGAGATCTCTGAACGGCTTCATCCGGCTCATTTCCTCACCTCCCAGAGAATATGACCTGCCTCCTCAAGAATGAGTTCCTTCATGGCAAGAGAGACAGCACCCCGGGAACCCGGTATGCAAAAGACCGCTTTCTTACGGGCTGTTCCGGCAGTTACCCTGCTCATCATGGCCGCACTTCCGATCTCTTTCATGCTCAGGTTCCTGAAAAGCTCTCCGAAACCGGGAAGTTCCTTCTCCAGCAGCGGCCGGATCGATTCAGGGGTGATATCCCTTTCGGATATCCCAGTCCCCCCGGTAAAGATAATGGCATCCACACGATCATCGGCGAGGAGACGTTTTCCCTCACCTTGAATTTCCTCCATATCGTCCTGAACAATGGTGTACCTCTCAATCCGATGGCCGGCTCCCTCGATAAATTCGTTGATCAATGATCCGCTTGTGTCCGTGGCCTTTGTCCGGCTGTCGCTTACTGTCACAACGGCAAAACCGATGTTCGTTAGCGCGTGTTTCTTATGCTCATTCGTTCCCATCCGCCCCCCCCTTGAATTTTTCAACCACTCTGATGCCATGGATCATGGTAGAAGGATACTGTCCGTCCTCGTCCTTTTCCAGATATTTTACCATATCCCACACCGTCAGCAGTCCCACTGAAACTCCGGTGAGGGCTTCCATTTCAACCCCGGTGCTGTATATGGACTTCACACTGCAGACACAAATAACCTCCGTACCATCGAGTGAGAAGTTCACGGAAATCGAAGTGATGGGTATAGGATGGCAATGGGGGATCATAGAAGGGGTACGCTTTACAGCCAGGATGGCAGCGATCTCCCCGGTCTTCAATGGATCACCCTTCCGTATGTTCATCTCCTGAATTGCGGTAATGGTTGCCGGTTTAAGAGTCAGCCGTCCCTCTGCAGTGGCGATCCGCTCAACCATTTCCTTCCCTGAAATATCGATCATCTTCATGGTATCATCTTCCCTTTCATAATCTTCATGATTTCATTATTCATAATCTTCATGGTTTCATTATTCATAATCTTCATGGTTTCATTATTCATCAACTTCATGATATCCTCATTCACAATCTTCCTTTATCATCATCTTCATGGTATCTTCCATCATTATCTTCATGGTATCCCCATTCATCAACTTCCATTCACTTCCAATAGGGCTTTCTATAGCCAATCGCTTCTTCAAACAGAGCCACAAGCTCATCGTCACCGGCTCCATTTCGTATGGGTGTAAGAATATCCACCAGATCCTCGTTGTGCATCAGACAGGGCTTGATCATACCTCCACTGGTCACCCGCAAACGTGTACAGTTAGCGCAGAATTCAGTATTGTGCATGGGCCTCACCAGCTCTAACTCCCTCTCGACTCCCTCTCCATCCAGCATCACATACTTTCTCCTTCGATGGATCCTTCGCTCTTTCACTCCCAGAGCTTTAGCGGCAATTGCGGATTCCATACCCGAAAGACTTGTGAAATTATCATCTTTCCGCACCAGCTCGATCAGTTGGGGAACGGCCCCAAGGTCCCACACGCCCTGTATTGTGGCAAGGAGATCCTCAGGTGTGGAATCGGGTAATGCCACAATATTGATCTTTACCGGATCAAGCCCTGTTCTCACAGCCTCATGAATACCCTCCAGAACAATGGAGAGAACATTCTTTCCGGTTATTCTCTCATATCTTGCGGGGTCGAAGGTATCGAGGCTGACGTTGACCCGGGCCAATCCCGCCTGTTTCAGAGACTGAGCCAGTTCGGAAAGTCTTGTGCCGTCGGTGGTGATCGAGACCTCGCCCATATGGATACTTGCCCGCTCCACGATATCCAGAATATCCTTTCTCAACAGGGGTTCGCCGCCTGTTAGTTTCACTTTTCTGATCCCGATCTTGCTGGAGATCTTCAGTATCCTCTCGATCTCTTCCGGGGACATGAGGTTGCCATTGGGGGTCTGTCCCTCGTTGTGACAGTAGTAGCAACTCAGGTCGCAGGTGTCAGTTACCGAGATGCGGATGCTTCTGACCGGCCTTCCAAATGGATCGATTCTTGACCCTATCATTGGGTCGGATATCGATTCCGGCATTGTATCCGATATCGTATCGGGTTGAGAATCTGGAATCAGATCGGCTTTCAACCCTGATATCTCATCGTGCATCAAAATACCATCTCCCCCCGCACAAATGCGCCGGTTCTTTCATCTTCAGGATCACTGAATATCTTATCTGTGTGGTCCTTCTCCACCACATTACCATCCAGCAGGAAAGCGGTTGAGGAGGAGATTCTCTTTGCCTGAAAGAGATTGTGCGTAACCATGACAACCGTGGCATTCCGGTCATCGCGATAAGACTGCACCGCATTTTCCAGGACTTTAATGTTGTAGGGATCCAAATGAGCGGTAAATTCATCCAGCAGCAGGATGTCAGGTTCGTACACCGTTGCTCTGGCAAAGGCCATCCTCTGCAGTTCGCCCCCGGAAAGGGAATTGCCGGAATTCTGTGCAACATCACTGAGACCTACATTACTCAGCGCACTTTCCACCTTCCCATCACAATCCTCTTCCCCCCTGATCTTCAGGGGATACGCAACATTTTCCCAGACCGAATTTCTGAATGCAATAGGGTTTTGTGAGATCATGGCCATCTTCCGCTTTACGTGAAGATCATGGTTGTTCTCAAAGCGAAATCTGGACCCGAGAACGGTGACCGATCCCGTGTCTGGAGACAGAAGTCCGTCCAGTATCCTGAGTATGGTGGTCTTGCCCACACCGCTGGGCCCGATGATGGCCAGCAGCTCTCCCCTCTCAACCTGAAGATCAAGCCCTTTCAGAACGTCCCTTTTCCCGAATGACTTCGAGACATCCTGAACATCGATCGGGTTCAAAGTAACCACCCTCCCCTGTCCTGATATCTCTTCAGGATGTAGAAGACGGAGAGTGCCATGACCATAAGAATGGCACCAAGAGTAAGACCATACTCGAAGTTCCCTCTCCGGGTTTCCAAAACGATGGCAGTGGTCAGCACCCTGGTGTGCCACTTGATATTCCCTCCAACGATCATCACAGCTCCCACCTCGGCAATGGCTCGGCCAAAACCGATCATCACAGCTGAGACTATTGCTATCCTGGCCTCGTTCAGCACCGTCTTCACGGTCTGCCATTCATCCGCTCCCAGGGTCATGGCAGTTTCCTTGACCTGAGGTGGTACATTTGATACCGCGGACATGGTAAGGCCTGTGACCAGCGGCAGAACGAGCAGGGTCTGAGCAAGGATCATGGCTGTCGGGGTGAAAATAAGGCCGAGGCCTCCCAGTGGACCGCTTCGTGAGATGGCCATGTACACGATCAGGCCAGCCACAACGGGAGGAAAGCCATAGAGCGCATAGGTGACCGTCCTCGCTACCTCCTTTCCCCTGAAGTCCCGGAGTCCCATCATGCTTCCAAGGGGGATGCCGATGGCGGAGGCCAGGAGGGTTGAGATACCTGATACGAATAAGGACAATAGTGTAACGTTGATGAGGTCGCTCTCCAGTTTATTCACCTCCGTTCGCAATGAACAGGATCTTTCCTCCGGCCGTGAAGTTGTCGATCATTCCCTGGACCTTCGGAGTGGTTATCCAGTCTGCGAAGTTCTCGGCAGCCCCCTGATCGACACCCTTGTGCTTCGTTGCATTTATCGGAATAACACTGTACTGGTTGAAGAGCCGGGGATCCCCTTTCACCTGAATCTCAAGGTCCAGATCATCCTCCAGCGAGTAATAGGTTCCCTCATCGGTCAGAGTGTAAGCATCCATTTCCGAGGCTGTCCTGAGGGTGTCACCCATGCCCTGACCAAGGGAGAGATACCATTCCGCATTCCCGCTCCCCGAGATCTCATCGTAATCGAGACCGGCTGAGACCCAGAGTTCCTTCTCCTTGGTGTTGGTACCTGAATCATCCCCCCGTGAGGCAAAGGAACTTTCCGTATCAAATATTCGTGCAAGGGCTGTGCTGGCGTTCCGGAGGCCAGTGATAGTGGCAGGATCCGATGAGGGGCCGACGATTACGAACTGATTGTACATGACCTCCTTTCGATACAGACCGTGACCCTGCTCCACGAATACTTTTTCCTTGGAGGGTGCATGGATGAGAAGGACGTCGGCATCACCATTTTCCCCCAGCTTGAGAGCCTGGCCCGTGCCCACAGCAATGATCTTGACCTCAATATCATATTCCTTTTCGAAATCTCCGATTATGTCATCCAGCAGGCCGGAGTCATAGGTACTGGTGGTGGTGGCCAGCACCATTTCGTCGTTCGTATCAATGACAGTATGGTAGTACAACGCAGAACTTACGACGAGAATAATCACAAAAAGGATCAATGGTTTTGAGATCATTTTCATAAGAATCACCGTTATGCACGAAAATGCATAACGCTTATTAATATCTTGTTGAGGCTGTACGCAGAACCTAAATATCAGGTGAGATACTCAATCGGGATACGTTTTCGGGGCACCTTGGACAAATTGATTTGGATAATTGGGGTCCCGGGAAAGGATCAATGATCTGGGATATCTCTTGAAAATGGATATTCGGAAATGAACAAAATAGCCTATGTGATTTTATGGAAAAAGGAACGATCGTCTCGGTTAACATAAGTGCGAAAAAAGGTGAGAAGAAAACAGCAGTTCCAGAGGTGATGATCACCTCCGCCGGTCTCGACGGTGATGCGCACAGCGGTGACTGGCACAGGCAGGTGAGCCTGCTGGCACAGGAGAGCATCGACAAGATGCGGCAGCAATTTGAGTGGATACGACCCGGGGATTTTGCCGAGAACCTCACCACCCGGGGGATTGCTCTGCCCACATTGAAGGTTGGAACACGGCTTCGGGTGGGAGATGCCGTCCTGGAGGTTACCCAGATCGGAAAGGAGTGTCACCTTGGGTGCGAGATCAGGGAAAAGGTAGGTGACTGCATCATGCCCAGGGAAGGGATCTTCGCCAAGGTTCTGGAGCCGGGCAGGGTAGCGGTCGGGGATGGAATCGAAATCCTGTGATGATGTAAGATATGGGAGGGTGGATAATGAAATCAGTTCCGAAGTTCAAATTATGGTTCGAAGTGGATGGGAAACCAGTCATCGGGGAAGGGCGGGCAGACCTGCTCCTTGAGATATACGAATGCGGTTCCCTGTCGAAGGCCGCGAAGAAGCTCAAGATCTCATATAGGCGCGCCCATGACCTGGTGAACAATATCAACGAAAGGTGTGGAGAAAAAATAATCGAAACCACGGTGGGGGGGGCAGAAGGGGGGGGGACGTGCCTGACGGAGAAGGGAGAAAAGCTTGTCC
>CAZTGJ010000061.1:0-4784 GCA_964613025.1 uncultured Thermoplasmata archaeon
AGCCGATTGTATCCATATTCAATAATATTTTACCGTTAAATTCCTTACGACTCCGTGAAAATCCACGACTTCTGCGAAATCCGTGGTCCCCCGTTCCGTGAGAATTCGTATCCTCCGTAGTGGGAATGGTCCAGAGTCTAGGATTTGGAAATACGTGATACTTCCTCTATGGACGAACCCTGTATCTGGTATGTGGTCCTCTGCCCTCCTTGGTTACAAGTCCGATCTCTTCCAGTTTCCTCAGATGAGCGAGGACCGTTGGCTTTGATTTCCCGAGAGCATAGGCGATTTCACTGCTCCGCATGGGATGATTGAGCATATCCAGCAGTTTCCTGTCCATCTCACCAAGTCCCACCTCCGTGTCACGTTCAAGAATTACCTCGAAAACATGAGGTTTGGCAGAAAATGATAGTGTGACTTCCGAATGATGTTCTGCCTCCTCTTTCATCACATGGATTCCGAATCCGTACCGTTCGATGAATCCGGCATCGTAAAGAAGGTTACAAAGAGAAGGATTCCTTGGAACGTGTTCCGGATCCTCCAGATCCACTCCTGGCAACAGACCACCAGGGCTTCTGATGACGATCTTGTTCCGGTGTAAAAATATTCTGATGTCCGCAGGTATGACGTAGTTCCGGTGAGCGACGGCATTGGTGATGCCCTCCCGGAGAATGCGTGGTGGGTACTGAGAGATAATTCTCCTCCGTGCGGATAGGACAACTTCCAATGTCCCCGCCTCCCGTAGGATATCTGCAAGCACATCCTCAATGAGTTTCCAGACAGGGCCAGTATATTCGCGGCTCCCCATGGGTTTGTTCTTCTCCATGAAAACCAGCCTGATCCTGCAATGTGAGATATGCTCGCTGGCATCCGTGAAGAACAGAACACCAGCATTGGTCAGTTTATCATCCCGGAGAGTTCCGATGCTACGAAAATATCGATTCCGATGTTGCGTATGTATCGATTTGCCTCGCGATTCCTCCATTCTGTTGAAGTACATATCAACGAAATCATGATTCATGATCGCTTCTGGAAGCAATGGTGCGCCATCCCATTGAATCGTTCCGATTTCTGAGGACAGAATGAGGATTTCCTGTATGGACAAAGGACGGATTCCTGTACCGATCCTTATGTATGCCACACCCCCGATGGAACACAAAGTTTCAGATTTCGGTATTTCCACAACAATGATGTCCCGTCCATCGATGGAATACTGGTGGAAAAGAACCCGTGGTAGCGGGATTATCGACTGGATAGCATTTGAAATCAGTTCCATTGACAGTTTAGCGTTCACTCCGACTATTCCTCCATCATCGTCGATTCCGATTAGTATATGACCTCCATCGGCATTTGCCAGCGCAACGATTTCTTTGTGAATATCTTTGGTTGAACGCTGTTTGAATTCAACGTAGGCGGATTCCCCTCCCTTGATTAAATTCAATATGTTGTTTAGATCCATGCCTACTGTAAATTACTGTCAGGCATAAAAACTTTACGATAGTCGAGTAATGTAAAGAATCCTAACATTACGATTCTTGATGAAAGAAGAAGATACATCATGACCATTTAATAATGACAACGTAAAATCAATAGGAATAAGCGAACTCTTTGTCCTACCGAGTATTGTTTTCCGACAATACAACCTCACCATTCGCCTATCGAACGACCAGCAGAAAGTTGAATCTAATAAAATCCAACATTTCCGTGTAATCTGTAGCTCCCCGTAATCTGCGAACATCCGTATCCCAACACCAAGCAAACCAACCAATTCTTGAAACCAGGGGGGGAGGGACAACGTAAAACGAGAGAACCGGAATTGTATTATAATGCCTATTGAAAAACCAAGGCATGGTTAACTGTGAGAAGACCATTCAGGCAACTCGATCGATAAGTGTGGTCAGTGTCACTTTATTCGTTTTTCTTACACTTCTTTTACTTCTTCTTCTCTTGCTTTCAACTTGTTTCTCACAGTTTGGAGCATGTGATCCCCACGATCCATGGCCCGCCTTTCAGCATGATAACCATCGCACCGGTCAAACGTCCATGAATGGTCCCACCGATGAGAACGTCTACTGGACATTCGATGATGATGGAAATCTCGGATCCAATTGCTCAACCCCCATTGTTGTGAACGGCAGGGTATACTTCTCATCCATGAACGGATACATCTATGCGCTGGATGCCGAGACCTCTGCTATTTTCTGGAGAACGTCCACAAGGGACATGAGTGGATCGGTGTGTACTCCTGCATTTTCCAATGATACGCTATTTGTCGGGGATGCTTCAGGATATTTCGTTGCCCTGGATGTGATGGATGGTCACGAGCTCTGGAACTTCTACACAGAAGGTTCAATCGAATCCTCCCCCCTGATACACAATGGTAGTGTCATCTTCGGGTCCCTAGATGGGAATCTATATTCTCTCAATGCGGAAAATGGTGAGATGAACTGGGATTTTACCACAGAGGGATCGATATATTCCTCACCCGCATCCGCCAACGGTCTGGTGTTCTTCGGATCGGATGATAACAAGGTGTATGCAGTGAAAGAAGATTCGGGGGAGTTGGCATGGGAGTTTACTACCCGGGAGATGGTGAGATCCTCTCCGTCATACTACAATGGGATGATCTACATTGGTTCTAATGACCATCTCCTCTACGCCCTCCATGCAGATTCGGGGACCAAAGCATGGGAGTACGTAACAGGTGGGGATATTGATGCCAGCCCTGCCATAGCTGATGACAAGATCTATTTTGGGTCGGAGGATGGATTCCTGTATTGTCTGAAAACCTCTGATGGCCATAAAGTCTGGGCAAGAAATCATACCGATTCCGGTCGGTTTTCATCCGCTGCGGTAACAGAGAACAAATTGGTATATGTTGTTTCAGGGGATGGAGTGATACATGGTATATCCAATTATTCCGGGAAGAACGTATGGATATATACGTACAAAAATGAGATGAATGGAAGGATTTCCTCTCCGGCCGTTGGTCATGAGAAAATGATGTATGTGCATATTGGTTCGGAATTGTATTGCTTTGGAAAAGTGAATGAACCACCAACACTCACGTTCAGACCTTTTCCCAGTACAGAAATTAATTATTATATCAACATCTTCTGGCAGGTAAGGGACCCTGAATTTGATGATTGCGTGGTGCACATCTATGTTGACGATAATCAGGACCCGCTGGATGGCATGACATTGGTGGAGGGGAATATCTCCTATCCATACACCAGCAGGTGGCATTGCGCGGATGTTCCAAAGGCTACATATTACATTGTGGGTATCGCAGATGACGGGTATGATCAGAACATTGTGTACAGTGAACCCCTGACCGTGGTTGATCCGCAGAGTTCGAATTACCACCTTATGATCGGTGCTCCGGACATAGAGAGGATAAAAGGAGAGAAGGCCGAATTTGCGGTGTATTTTGGAGGAGGGGTGGACTGGCTTACGGTTATCATTGATGGAGAGCACATCGATAAGAAGATCCTTCGAGAAACACGGGTCCAATGGGAAATAAACAATTATGATTTGAGTTTCCGATGGGACAGTACAGATTATAAGAATGGAAAGTATTCCATCACAGTCATCGCTTACTCTGAGGATGAAACAGGCGAATTGATTTGGGTAAACGAAAAAAAGGTGAAGTTTGATATAAGAAACGAGATTATTCCAGTTGGAAATCTCTTCATTAGTACGGTGATTGGATTTTTGCTCATTATTGGATTGTCATGGTTCATGGATCAGGCACCTATCAATCAGGGGGCTATCAATCAGAGGGCTATCAATCAGAGGGCTATCAATCAAGGGGCTATCAATCAGGGGTCTATTAATCTGGAGTTCATCGACCATGGAATCGGTAACGGTGACAAGAATTCCGATGATTGGATCGAAAGAAATCCGAAGGTGGACGAAGGTGAACCTTCGCTGTTCAATCCGGGATTCCGGGTGCCAATCGCCATCGTGCTTCTGATCATCGGTTATGCCTATTCACTGAAGGCGCCCCACCCCAGTTTCTTCGATTATCTCAGATTTAATATCGAGCCTTTGGACCTGCATTCCCTTCTTATAGAACCACTTGAGTTTTTGTTAATAGAACACCTATTTTCTGTGGTCGTTCCGGTTAGCGTGGCGTTGGCGGTGGTACTATCGGGTCATCTGGCATTGGAAATGTTCCTAAATTCAAAGTATTCCGCGGAATCCACATTAAGAGTAGATCGTTATGGATTGGTCGTATTCTTCATAACCTCCTCTCTATTTGCATCCCCCTTCGGCTTCCCCCTGAGATCGGTGTCCGATATAAATGATCGAAAAACATACGAACCAAAACTCGCGGAGTACTATCAGGTTCGGGATGGGAAGCTTGGCCTGGCAAGGATCCTTGGGACGTTGATCCTCCTCATTCCCTTCTATATATTCCTCCAGATCTGGCAGATTATGGGTCAGGTTGGCATTATGATAACACTCATGGCCGCTTTCTTTTTCAGCATTCCTCTTAAAAATCATGAGGGAAAGATGGTGATGGGGTGGAATAAAAAGGTAGGGGGGTTCATGGTAGCATTGACGTGTCTGGTGTTCTTTGGTTGGCACATGCTGATCATCCCGGACATGGGAATTATCGTCATCGGGGGATTGGCCTTCTTTTCACTTGCGCATCTCATGAAGAAGGAAAATGAGGCCGTTGATGCCCTTGAAATAATGTAGGTTGATGCATTTGGTTATCATGAGAACGAAATAATACGGAGGAAGGGTAATAGATGGTTGGATGGATAGATGGTTGG
>CAZTGJ010000061.1:4884-13597 GCA_964613025.1 uncultured Thermoplasmata archaeon
ATGAATGGAAGGATGGTTGGATGAATGGAAGGATGGTTGGATGAATGGAAGGATGGTTGGATGAATGGAAGGATGAATGGAAGGATGGTTGGATGGATGAAGCCGGGGGGGGCAAGGAGAAAAAGGTGCATCAGTAGAAGACCGGCCAAAGATAATACGTTGCCACACCGAAAACGAACAGAACGAGGAGAAGGTGGGTGAGGTTGGTTCCGATCTCTTTTTTCAGGTATTCGTAGATATCAAGGGGACTCTTACCCTCCTGCTTGTACTCCCGATACACGATCCCGCATGGAATAAGGAAGAGGATGAGCTTCAGGGTAATCATAGCGTAGGAAGGAATATGATTTCCAAGAGCGATCCCCGTCGTGGTAAATGGATAGAGCCACATGACCTCCCAGCTCGAACCGATTGTGTCGAGGATTAGGTGGGAAAGAAAAGTGACAGCACATATCTTTGCGACGAGTTCATAGTTCGAAAAACCCTTGCATCTCAGGTATCCAAATACACCACTACAAAAAAGGAGGAGGAAGAGGGGGGTGTGGATGAATCCGCGGTGGGGCAGCCAGGTGAATGGAGCACCATCGACGTCCATGAAAATGGCCATGAAAGAGCCGAGAATAATATACCGCTTATCCTCTGTCATCCGTTCGGAAAGCACGTATCCCCAGAGCAAATGTGTGAAGGGATTGGTCTTTGAACTACCAGCCAAAAGAACGACTTTTACTTAACCAACAATACGTTGTCACTCGTCGTCGCCGTCTCCGTTTCCCCCGCCCCCCTCGTCGGATGCGTCTTCAAGGCCGTTGGAATCAACGTTACCCATCTGTTTCAGCTTCTCCTGCTCCTCGGATCGTTCCCTGATCACCTGATCGTGTGGTTTACCAGTATCACCCTTCACCTCCGCATTCGCAGCAATAGGGTCAACGGATTTTGGCTCTTCCTTGGGATCAGTAGCAGGGGAATTTCGAGCCTCACCAATTACGTTCTCCCCAAACTCATCCTTTACCGGACCATCTGATTCATCTGGTCCGTTTTCCCCGCTTCCCTGGTCCACCATGGTGACAACACGCTGGGGGAAGGGGATCTCGATGCCCAGTTCCTCGAATTTCTTGTAGACCCGTTTCATGATCTCATGGCGTACCCTGAACCTGTTGGAGAGATCGTTCACCCAGAAAACGAGTTTGAAATCGAGGCTGGAGGCTCCGAAGGCCTGGAACCGCACGAAGGGCATCTCTTCGGATTCGGTGATGATCTCAGGATGGGACTTTGCCAGGATCATGAGGGTGTCCTCCACAAGATCGACGTCGGTTCCATATGCAACCCCTACTTCTATGTTCATCTTGATATGGCGGTCTGGCTCGGTGAGGGTGAGGATCTTCTCGTTGGCAAGGATGTTATTGGGAATGATGACCAAAGCGTGATTGGAAATGTCGTAGAGCTGGGTGGTCCGCATCCCGATCTCCTTCACATTGTAGGTGGTGCCCTGGAGAATGATGGTATCATCCTCTTTGAAGTTCGGTTCGAGGATCAGGAAGATCCCTCCGAAGAAATTGGACAGGGTATCCTGGGCGGCAAAGGCGATCACGAGACCCATGATGGTCATTCCACCCAGCAGGAGGGCAAGGTCCATCCCGAGATAGCCGAGGATGACATTGAGCCCTATGAAGAAGAAGATGATGGAACCGACCTTGGAGAGTGCCGGTACCAGGGCATGATGGACCTTGTTGCCCATGGTGGTCTTTGAGGCAAGCTTGTCCATGTAAGAGAGGGCCTCGGTGAAGATGCGGTACGCGGTATAGACCGCGGTGGCAACGAATACGATCCCGTAGATCTTCTGGAGTGCATCGATTATCTCAGATGGTGGGTCCAGGGTATCCAGTGATTCGATGAGCCCGTAGATGATGATGAGTACGAAAAGCGGTTTTCTGATGATGCTGAGAATGATGTCATCGAGCTGGGTTTCGGTCTTCTTGGTGAATGCCTTGACAAACGGGTCGATAAGCACAAGAACCACGATGGTGAGAACCACCCAGAAAAAGGTCAGGATCGCGAACCTTCCGATCTTGTGATCCAGAAATTCGGGAACGTCCATCTCCAATCCCATGATCCGGATCCCCTCCGTATCGTCATCCCCGCTCTTCCCCCCACCATCAGATGAGGTTGGCTTGAGCACGGTGTACGTCCGGATGATCTCGTCGGATTCGCTGTCCCGGATAGCCAGGATACGAAGGGTGACCTCGGTTTGGCTTCCTTCTCCGTAGGATCCTGGCCAGATAACAATGCGAACCACCATGGACCCGTTGGGTGCAAGGGTGAACATATCAATGGAGGACTCCACATACCACCCCGACCCTGATGATTCATTCGAGAGCAGAATAGTAACATTCCCATTGGTTCCTGCATGTTTCACCACGAGAACGAATTGAGCTCTTTCGTCGCCCGTGATGTTCTGCTGGTATGTTCCCGGAGGATCGATGTCATGTATCTGGACCTCTTCGGGCAGAGCTGCCGAAACTGGTGATGAAACCATCGCCAGTGTACCGGTGAGAAGGATGAGAAGGCAAAGTGCGATCGTCAGTTCTGGAATACCCAGTCTTCGTTCTGAAAGGCCATGTACTTGTTCTGCACTAGCGCTTCTTCCGGACACCTGGTTCATGAGGGAGGTAAGCTCCGATTCGGATTATTAAGGTTTCGTTGGAGAAAGATCGTCAATCCAGGCGGCAATTCGGCTGAATGGTCTGGTGAAGAATCTCCCCCTGTTCCTGGGATGTTTTGCCTGATGGTACTTGAAGTACATCCGTTCATCATCCATACCCACCATCTCAACCTTTCCGGTCCGGTGGGACATGATGAACTTGAATCTCTTGCTGTGCCCGTCGAGCTCTGCTTTTGCACGTTCCACGATCTCATATCCCTGATAGAGAGGGATCTGGAAATTATGTTTGACCCGTTTCACGGGTCTGCACTGAAAGACATAATAGGGGTTGACACCAATCCTGACGAGGCCGCGAAGAAGGCTGGCCATGACGTCCGGATCATCGTTCACCCCCTTCAGGAGCACAGCCTGGTTACTGACCACCACCCCTGCTTCAAGCAATGAGCTGACGGCGGCAACCGATTGTGGGGTGATCTCCCGTGGATGATTGAATTGAGTAACCACATATAATCGACGATCGGATCTTGAATGGCTATCCAACAGCCTGAGAAGACCTTCGTCACTGGTGATCCGGGAGGGAAAAGTCACAGGAGTCCGGGTACCGAACCGGATGAAGTTCAGATGGTCGATATCTGACAGACCCTCCAAAACCTTTCGGATGATCCTCGTCGGAAGAACGAATGGATCTCCCCCGCTGACCAGTACATTGCTGATCTCTTCGTGATCCCGGATATATCCGGCCGCATCATTGAACTGATCTAATATTTCATGATTCGGCAGTCCTACGATCCGCTTCCTGAAACAGTGCCTGCAGTACATGGCACATTTATTGGTGAGGAGAATGAGAGCGGTCTCCGGATACTTGTGCTGGAGTCCGGTCATCTTCGTGTTCTCATGCTCTCCGCTTGTATCATATGATCCCCGTGTATTCAATTCCATTGGAGATGGAACTGCCATTTTTCGAATTGGATCGTTTGGGTCCGTGGGATCGATCAGGGAAAGGTAATATGGGGTAATACTCATAGGATGCCGCTCGATGACCTTCTGAAGCTGTTTCTCCTGGAAATGAGTCAACGGAAGATACTCCCGAAGCTCCCTGAGGGTACAGATGTTGTGTCCCAGGTCAGGTTGAGGAAGTCCGGTATGCAGTGGTATCCCCTTGGATTGGAGGAGATGTGGTTGAATACGATAGGATGGGTTGATTTCGGGTTGGAAGTGATTGGATTGAGTATGAGTGGTCCGTAAGATATTTGATTGGATGAATTTGGATTTGATTTTGCTTTCTTTGGATAACGTACGTTCAAGAATTCTCATGCTCTTACCTCAATCGTGTTGTGCTCCCAATGAAATCTGTCTCTTCCATTGGGAACCCCCGGTATATGGTATTCCGGGTAATGGTGAAAAATCATCGCATAGCATTGCAGAGATCGGTGAAGAACGCTAGCGGAACTGGTTGCTTCCTCGTTAGTTCTGAATAAGTGAGAACTGCGATTTATACGAACCTACTTTCGATGATACTAAACCACTTCTTGTTACACTTCCATCCTATAAGTAATTTGTGGACCGGAAGCCCCCCTCATTCTTGTGGAAGAGGGCATCACGCATACTCGATCGGATCCTCACACCCTGCCTCACTGAAACCTTTCAATCGCAGGATGCATGAATCACAGGTTCCGCAGGCCTTCTCCCCTCCCTGGTAGCAGGACCAGGTGAGCTCATAGGGTACGCCCAGCTCTTTCCCCCGGGAGATGATCTGGGCCTTGGTGAGATGCAGGAGCGGAGTCTCGATGGTGATGGGATGACCCTCCACACCGCGCTTTGTTGCGAGGTTCGCCATAGTCTGGAAAGCTTCGATGTACTCGGGTCTGCAGTCAGGATACCCGCTGTAATCAAGGGCATTCACTCCGATGAATATCGCATCAGCTTCCATGACCTCGGCATAGGCAAGGGCGATGCTCAGCATGATAGTATTCCTGGCTGGAACATAGCTCACCGGGATGTCCCGCATCTCATCTGCTGACCGTGATGTGGGAAGGGCAATGTCGGGATGGGTGAGTGCGGATCTGAGCATGCTTCCGAAGGACAGAGGAATGATCTTGTGCGCTCTGACGTGATAATGTGCGGCAAGGGAACGGGCCTGGTTGAGCTCACGGGAATGACGCTGACCGTAATCAAAGGAGATGGCGTACGGTTCGAATCCGTTCTCGACTGCTATTGCCAGTGTGGTGGCGGAATCAAGACCTCCGCTCAGGAGGATGACAGCTCGTTTGGTGGTTTTATTCATGGTAGGATTTGCGGTATGGTTAATGGTAGGATTCATGGTAGGATTTGCGGTATGGTTAATGGTAGGATTCGCGGTAGAATTTGTGGCTGGTTAATGGTAGGATTTACGGTCTGTTTAATGGTAGGATTCATGGTCACTTGGATCACGACAGTATGAAAGAATTGAATTATCGTATTTTGTATCCGCAGTTCTTGCAGAACCGCTCTCCCTGAAGCAGGGCGACCTCTTTCGTGCAGCTTGGACAGGTCCAGTCGATGGGAGGGAAGTTCTGTCCCGGGGTAATGCCTGTAGGCTGAGTGGGAGCGGGAACCTGTGGGGATGTGGGTGTAGATGAGGCGGGTCGTTTCGGTTGTTTGACTGCTTTTCGATGAGAAGTAGAAGGGGTGGGGGGGGAAGGGTGACTTTGTTCAGGGGATATCTGGGAACCTGTGTAGTGTGAAGAGGAGGAGGAGGAGAGGGTGGAAGGGAAGGCGTTCTGTGAGGATGTCCCCGAGAATGGTGTCGTTGTTGATGGTGATGCGGATTCTGACTCCCCCCTGCTCTTTCTGGCGATCACAAAACCCTGCACGACAATTGCAATAACCACCGCGAAAACAAAAACGTAGAGGATATTGTCCATGACCAGGGTCTGAATGTCTGATGCCTTGTCCTCCTCCGGCTTGTCGGAGACGATATCCGAAAGGTTGCTCTCGTTGGGGATCACCGCACGGTCAACTGCCGAGATCCGGTAGTAATAGGTCTTCCCGTTCTGGAGTCCCTTGTCCTCGAAATAGTTGTATGCAACAAAATCAAGACCCGAGATGGGGGAATTCGAGAATGTGACGCCATCGGTACTTCTGTACACCTTGTACCCGGCGAGATCATCTTCCTGATTGGGTTTCCAGCGCACCTCGATGTAGCCGTCACCAACGTTGGTGTAGAGACCGGTGGGGGGGGCGGGGGGCATGGGGTCCACAAGGACGGTTACGGGATCCTCGTCGGTCCCCCGTACTGGCCAGAGATCGCTCAGGAATTCATTTCCTACCGTATCGTTCCCCCTGAACCAGAACAGGACCACGTCATCGGTCTTTGCCAGGGAGATGGGGAGATTGTAGGAGAAGGTGTAGTTGTCGTTTGTCCAGGATCTCTCCATGACTGCCGACCCGTTGAAAGAATTGTTCTCGTCCTGGATGATGGACCAGAAAATGGTGATCGTCCCGAATGACCGGGATTCGAATGGTTCCATGAGCCCATATTCGGATACAAGGATCGCCACCAGTGCATCCACTGCTTTGATCTCACTTCCGTTTATGAGACTTTCCTGGGTGAAGTCAAGGATGATAGGTGCCTCTCCGTCCCAGACAACATCCGGAATGGAAGTGATGTTGCTCCTGAGCATGGGGCCATACTCGTTCGAAAAGGCAGAATCGTCCAGAGGGACGAGCCTGAACGGCATAAGTCCTTCCCTGGTGAATGTCAGATCCACGTTCCTCCCTATCGTCGGGTACACATTGGATCCCGCGTGTGAACCATCAGAAGTACCATTGGTGAGACTGAATTCACCATCATAGACGTTCCCAGAATATTGATACTCTACATGGGTGTGGAATGTGAGGGATTCCCCCGACCTCTGCCAGTAGGTCTGGGTTCCGAGATCGTAATAGGTTTCCCCGGTAACCCACATAAGCTCAACTATGAGATAATCCGAGCGGACCGTGATGTTCACCTCGGGGAAGGGAAGGAAGCTATATGGGAGTTCCCCTCGATCCATGACAACCTCCGGCCAGAAGGTGAAATCCCCGGTCTGCGGGGCCAGGGGGAGAGTGATGTTCACGGCAAAACTTCCATTGACGATGTCCCAGTCGGTAGAATCATCCAGACCGTCGGCATGGATGAGCACCCTGTCCAGGATATTCTCCGGGATGTGCCTGGGGGGAAGGGTGAGGTTGCCGCCGGGATCCGAATAATAGATGGTTCCCCAGAGGCTCACCTGATCTCCGGGATTGAGGGTGACATCACTTGCCTGGAACTCCTGCACACTGATGGATGAGATGATCTGCCAGGAGATGCCCTGGATCTCCTCCCATCCGGTGGTTGTTCCCTGCTCCTCCTTCATGTAGGCGTGAATTGTACCAGTCCCAGGGATCTGGGAACCGATATCCCGGATCGTCCAGGTGGGCATGATGCTGAATTGGATCCTGATCTTCCCGTCATCGAGGTCGGTTCGGGAAGAATTCCCCACATCGAGGTTTACCAGCCCTGACCCTTGTTCCACATAGAACTCATTGCCAGGGGTCCTATCACTGGAGTATGCAAGGGTAAAAAGAAGCGTTCCATTGTCCTCAAACCGCAGCTTCACGGATTCAAGGTGATCGGGGTCCTCGTAGAGTGCCTCCGAGGAGACCTCAAGTGAGAGGTTATAGAAATCGTACATTGCGTACATGGTCTCGGGGATCACCACATTCTTTATCTCCGGGAGAGCCTGGATCCAGAAGTACATGCCTGTCCTGTTGGCAGCAAGGATATCCGCATGACCGTCCCCGTCGAAATCATGGATTATTGTTGCCCAGACATTCCCGTTCTGGACGGGACCGAAATCCTCGGGATCGAAATTCCCATCCCCGTCCCCATCTCCGAGGAAGATGTTTATCCCCTTGTCATCAAATCTGCCGCCCACGATGTCGGGTATAGTATCTTCGTTCACATCCTCGAGGGAAAGAGAGTAGTAGCTTCCCTTGGAGAATATCTGACTTCTCTCCCAGAAAGAACCCACCGGCTGGAAAATGTATCTGTCGATCCCGGTATGGATGTCGCTTGCTGCGATAAGATCAAGATAACCGTCATCGTTCAGGGGTGCACAGGCCAGGGTGGAATAGTCGACATTCTTATCCGAAACCACGGTCTTCTTTAACCAGTTCCCAGTACCGTCCCCCATCCACACCTCGATCTTCTTTGGATCGTTGACATCTCCTCCCCTGGGTTTGTAGGTATTGATGATGTCCATATTGCTATCGTTATCGAGGTCTGCGATGAGAATGGCTTTTACCATGACATCCTCGGTCGAGGGGAAATCCCCCTGCTCCCACCCCCCCTCCGGCGTCCCGTAGAACACCTTGATCCCCTGGGTGTTGAATCCCGCAACAATATCCGGATACGTGTCGTTATTAAGATCTCCCATCTCCACGCACAGGGAATAGTTCTCGGTCACCGAATCCTCGTCCGGTTCTCTGAACTCGAACTGTCCGGTACCGGAATTGTAGAACCAGGCATCCGCGCTGTTGCCTCCTGAGTGGGCTGCAGCAATGTACGGACCCGAAGCCGCCAGATCGTTGTAGATCCCTTTGTAAGCGATATCCGAAGGGAAAAGACTCCATGAACCATCCGAGTAGGTATAGAACTCGGCAGACGGATCGCCCCCCTCCAGCTCCCTGAGAATTCCTCCCACATCGAAACTGCCGTCCCCCTCCAGGTCGGTAAGGGTTATATCCCGGTACTCACGGGAGGTCACACTGCCTTCTTCCCGCCATGCGGTCCCGCCAGCCTCTGTACCCACGATCAGGATAAATGCTGATGAAAAAAGGATGAGTGTGATAGGAATAAGATGTCGGGATACTCGTGAGTGAGAGCTAGCCTTCTGAATCTTGGTTCGCTGAGTCGTCAAAGTAGTGTTACCCATGAATTGACCTCTGGTGGTAGGATTAATGGGGAATTTGGCGAATTGGTAAAAAAGCTTTCTGGTAGTTTTCTTTGTACCCCTATAAGGAAATTCAATGGATTTTCTGAGTAAAGCTTAT
>CAZTGJ010000062.1:0-13563 GCA_964613025.1 uncultured Thermoplasmata archaeon
ACGACCATATCAATATTCTTTCCATTAGGCACCTATAACTGTCAAAGTCAAGTTTAAACATCCTCTCTTTTCCATCCGATTATTTTTCCTCCCACCCCCCTGCCTTCCCCCTTGCCCCCCTCCGGATTTCTCCTGGTTTACGGATACTACCCCTTCACAGCTTTGCGTTTATGGAGAATGTCATCGTTCCTGCACTGCTGTTCCCTTCTTTGGACAAAGGTTAAAATAATAGGTTTGTCTCGTGGATGACTGTGAAATTGAGCGGCATTATGAAATCCCATTTAAGAGGAATCCGGTGATACGATGATCAGAATAGGACCGGCAGGAATACCCCTTTCTTCGCGTGCGAAATCACTGTTGGATGGCCTCAAGGATGTGAAGCGCGTTGGCCTCAATGCCATGGAACTCCAGCTCCTCCATGGAAATATCTACATCGACAACCCCGATATGTTCGTTGAGCTGGGTGAACTGGCAAAGAAACTCGACGTGGAGATGGGGGTTCATACTCCTTACTATGCCGAGCTGGCATATCCCGCGGACAATCAGGTCACCAAGAAGAACCTTGATGTGATCAAGGATGATGCCATTGTTTCGGATTTCCTGGATGCTTCCTATATTGCAATTCATATCGGACCCTACCATGAGGTCGGTATGAAACGGAGTCTCGAGAATGCCATCCAGAACATCAGGGAGCTCAGGAACTTCTTCCTTGACGAAAGGATCAAACCGAAGCTTCTTCTGGAGAACAGCGGAAGGAAAGATGTTGTCGGGAGTGTTCGTGAGATCCTCTCCATATGCGAGAACGTCCATTACGCTTACCCCATGCTGAACTTCGGGCACATCCATTCACGCAGCAATGGAGGACTCGAATCAGCAGAGGACTTCATTCGGATACTTTCCATGGTTGATGAGGCGGTAGACATGGAAACACTCTACCTGCACTTTTCCGGAGTCCAGTTCAGGAATGGTAATGAAAGCCATTACGTTCCAATCAAGCGGGGAACAGCGAATTTCGAGGGGCTTGCCACTGCGATCGTGGAAATGGATCTGGATGTCACACTGATCTCCGATTCCCCTCTTCTGGAACACGATGCCCGTTACATGGAATCCGTCTTCGAGAAGGTGCTCAAGAATATGAAGACCGATGAACCACCCACCGAGAAGCTGGTCTACCCACTCACAAAGAAAGGAAGCTGATAATCAGAGATCCTGGAGGACCAGGAATGAACGAGGATCAGAGATCGGGAAGGAAGAAAACATCAGAAAAGGTGAGGGACTGGTGTACAGAAAACGGACTTCCCAGCGAGTTTTTGGAAAAGATCCCTACCAGGTACATCAGGTTTGGTTCAACTCTCATTTTCAGGTTCCGATCCGGAATCCCGGAAAGCTATGAAAGACTGATGGCCGAAGGTTGGATCCGGATCCTCAAGGCAAAGACAGGATTGAAACGAACAGGGATCATCCATGGGGAATATCGGGAACCGGAATTGAAAAGGCTGGTGGGGGAGGGAGGCGAAATTACTCATTATGAGTATGGAGTTCGATATGTCTTCGATCCCGAGAAGGTTATGTTCTCCCCCGGGAATCATCAGGAACGACTCCGGATGTTACGTATGAATATGAAGGGTGAAACAGTGGTTGACATGTTCGCGGGAATCGGATATTTTTCCCTCCCCATCGCTCTGAACACCGGTGCGGAGAAGGTATATTCATGTGAGATCAACCCCAGGTCATTTTCCTATCTCGAAAAAAACATCAGGATCAATAAAGCCAAGAACATCATACCAGTGCTGGGTGACAATCGGGAGGTGGCACCGTCTGGAATCGCGGACAGGATCATCATGGGGTATGTGGGAACCACCCACCTATTTCTGGAGAAAGCCTTCTCTTGCCTTAAGCCAGTGGGTTTGATCCATTACCATGAAGTATGCCCCCTGAATCATTACCCCGATGCTACCCAGAGACGCCTGGAAACCGCTGCTGATAGCGTGAAGGGAGTGGAGGTGGAGGTTCTGAAAACCGACATCGTGAAATCCTATGGTCCGAAGATGCTTCACGTGGTAGCGGACGTAAAAGTAGAGAAAGATGCAAGTGGTAAGAAAGGGTAAGGTATAGAAAGATGCAATTGTAAGAGAGAGTAAGGAGGAGAAAGATGCAGGTGGTAAGAGAGGGTAAGGTTGAGAAAGAGTGAAAACATCGGAAATTTTTATCAGAATGCATGAAAGCGCAGTACTATCCCGGAGGAAAATCATGGGTAAGACCATAGCGGAAAAGATCCTTTCTTTGAAATCAGGCAGGGACTGCCGGGCCGGTGACATCGTCGAAGCGCAGGTCGATCGGGCCATGTCCCACGATGCTACTGCAATGGTATCGAAGGTGTTTCGCACCCTGGACTTCGCAAAGGTGTGGGACAAAAACAAGATCATTATCCCAATAGATCACCGCGCTCCGGCAAATCTCATCGAGGTGGCAGATGCACACAACCGGATCCGTGAATTCGTCCGGGAGCAGAAGATCACGCATTTCTACGATATCAAAGAGGGGATCTGCCATCAGATCCTCCCGGAAAAAGGGCATGTTGCCCCTGGACGGCTCATTGTGGGAACCGATTCCCACACTACGACCTATGGCGCCTTCGGTGCATTCAGCACCGGGATCGGAGCCTCCGAGATGGCAGCGGTCTGGGCCACAGGAAGGCTCTGGCTCAGAGTTCCCGAGACCATTAATATCCAGGTAGAGGGCAGGTTACCGAACCGCGTCTCCGCCAAAGACATCATCCTGAAGATCATCGGTACCCTGAAGGCAGACGGTGCATCCTACAAATCGGTTGAATACTCTGGCAGCACCATACGGGACCTTTCCATTGCAGGGAGAATGACCATCTGCAACATGACCATGGAAATGGATGCGAAGGCAGGGATCGTTCCCCCGGATGAGAAGACCATGGCATTTCTTGAAGGACGGGTTGAGGGGATAGGCAATATTGAAAGGTCGCTAATCGGAAACATGGTGTCGGAGGGGAAGGAAGCGGGGATGAGGATGGGGGAGAAGAAAGTGGGGTTGAAGGCGGAGGAGAAAAAAATGGGGATGAGGACGGAGGAGAAGGAAGGAGGGAAGGGACCGGTTGGGGAAGTAAAGAAAATGAGTTCAGAGTTCATAAAGGAAGGGGGAGAGGGTACTCCAATCTATTCGGATGAGGATGCACAGATATCCGAGAGTATGGAATTCCATGTGGGGGATCTTTCCCCCCAGATCGCCTGTCCCCACACTGTCGATAATGTAAGGAGTGTTGAGGAGATAGGTGAGGTTTCGATCCAGCAGGCACTCATCGGCTCATGCACCAATGGACGGCTGGAGGACCTCAGGGCGGCTGCGGATATTCTCCGGGGAAGGAAGGTCCACAGGGATGTGCGGCTCCTGGTGGTCCCTGCATCACGGGAAGTGTACCTGCATGCACTGAAGGAGAACATAATCCGGGATCTGGTGGAGGCGGAAGCCATCATCCTCAATCCGGGGTGTGGGCCCTGTCTGGGAAGTCACCAGGGGGTTCTGGGAAGGGGAGAGACCGCCATCACCACCACAAACAGGAACTTCAGAGGGAGGATGGGACATCGTGATTCACGATTGTATCTCTCCTCCCCGGAGACCGCTGCCGCCTCGGCTCTCACCGGGATGATCACCGATCCTCGAACGATAAAAATGACCCCCCGGACTGTGTAACGAGATCCACAGTATGTCCATGGATATCCCCGGGGAAAATGGGGAAGGAGGAGGGGAGGAGTGGTGGGAGGGTGGGGAAAATAGGGAAAGTGTTGAATGAAGAGGGAATAGGGAAAGGTGTTGAATGAAGAGGGAAGGGGGAATAGGGAAAGTGTTGAATGAAGGGGGAAGGGGGAATAGGGAAAGTGTTGAATGAAGGGGGAAAAACTAAAAAGCCGAAGTTCAGGTGCCAGGGCATGAAAATTGCATTGGGAACCCGTGCATTGGATGAGCTGCTGAGCGGTGGTTTCGAGAGCGGTATCATAACGGAGATATACGGGGAGGCCGGGTCAGGGAAGACGAACATCTGTCTCCAGCTCGGAAAGGTGATATCGAGGGGTGGGAAGAAGGTTGCATTCATCGATACCGAAGGGGTGTCGGTGGAACGACTCAGACAAATCTGCGGTGAGAACTACGAGGAGATCATTCGCAATTTTCTTATCTATAAACCCATGAGCCTGGAAGGGGTAGGAAGAGATCTGAACACCCTTGCTAAAATTCCGGACCTGGGGCTCATCATTGTGGATTCTGTGAATATGTTTGCCAGGATCGGATCAAACGATGAATCCGGATACGACGGATCCTTCCTCAAACAGATAGCCCAACTCCTGAAGCTTGCCCGCACACTAAACATCCCGGTCCTTGTCACAGCACAGGTGTATGGAACAGGTTCCGAAGTGCAGCCATTTTCCGGCAGGACCATGGCCCATATCGTCAAGACCATCATACGACTGGAGAAGATCGGCGTGGGTATCAGGAAGGCAGTGATCATCAAACACCGATCCGAACCAGATCTCAAAGAGGCCGAGTTCCGCCTCACCGGAAAAGGAGTAGAGTGATCGATCAGACGCGCCACCACTCTATCATAGCGATAGTATCAACTGATTGTTATCCGGTTATCTTCTCCTTACTTCTTAGTATAGCTGGTAGTAAATTCTTTTCTAAACACTTCGAACCGATCCTCGAGGATTGCCTCCCGTGCATTGGCCATAAGGTTCTGGATGAATGTGATGTTGTGGATGGTGATGAGGCGCATCCAGCCAAACTCACCAGTTTTCATGAGATGGTGAATGTAGGATCGTGTATGGTTCCTGCAGGTCCTGCACTGGCATGTCGGGTCAAGGGGGGAGGTATCCTTGGAGAGCCTGGACGACTTGATCGAGAACTGGCCAGTTGAGGAAAGAACGGTGTGATGGCGCGCATGTCTTGCCGGGAACACACTATCGAATATGTCAATTCCCAGTTTAATGGAATCCAGAAGCTCAAGGGGTGAACCCAGCCCCATAAGATAAACTGGTTTTTCCGGTGGAAGCAAAGACGTTGTCAATTCCAGAATATCCATCATTGCTTCACGGGACTCACCGATGGATAGTCCTCCAATCCCAAATCCGGGAAAATCCAAAGCGGTGATTCCGCGTATGCACCGCTCCCTTTCCTTCCTGTCGATCCCCCCCTGCAATATGGCAAAGATGTTCACTCCCTTTTTATCAAGTTCGAGATCCTCTGTCGCATGAAGAGCCCGCCCTGCCCATTCTATGGTCCTGTCCACGGATTTCTGATTTCGGGATTGATCGGCTCCATAGGGTGGAAGATCATCCAGGACCATTCCCACATCGGGTCTCTGGGACTTCATCCACTCTACTACATCCTCAGGGGTCACCTCGATCTTCTGCCCGTCATAGGGTGAACGGAGCATGATCCCATCATCGGTGATCTTTTGAAGGAACTCTCGTCGTATCATCTGGAAGCCGCCGCTGTCCGTGAAGAGAGCACCATCCCAGTTCATGAACCCGTTGATGCCCCCGGATTCTCCCAGGATGTCATTTCCCGGGCGGAGATGCAGAAGGAATGCATTCGCGATGGCCATGCGGGTGCCGGTCTCCGTAAGATCCCGGGAGTCCAGGGTCCGGAGGGTTGCCCTGGTTGCCACCGGCATGAAGGCGGGAGTGGGAATCTCCCCTCTCCTGGTTGTAAGGGAACCTGCCCTGGCACCGGATTCATCGACGGATCGGATCGAGAACATGACCTCTGGTTCTTACCACGCCTAATATTGATTTTCATGAGAAACAAGATTGAAATGAATGGGAGTGGGAAGGTGGAGGAGGTGGGTGAGGAAACGAGAAGGAAAAGAATGGAAGCGGAAAGGTGGGGAAGTGAGTGATGAAATGAGGAGGAAAGGAATGGAAGCGGAAAGGTGGGGAAGTGAGTGATGAAATGAGCAGGAAAGGAATGGTAGTTAGAGGAAGAGGAAATGAGTGACGTAATGAGGTGGAAAAAAATGGGAGTGGGAAGGTGAAAGAAGTGAGTGAGGAGACGAGGATACATTGGATGGAGGTGGATAAACCGGGAAGGGGAGTGGGGAAAGGCGGGGAAAAACCGTAAGTGGTATTAACCCGATAGGGAAAACCAGGTATATGAACATCTGCATCATCGGATGTGGTTCCATTGGTTCGGTACTTGCCCGGGCGACCAGTGAAATAGCCGGGGTAGAGAAGATCTATCTTATGGACAAGTTCAGGGATCAAAGCATGAAGCTCTCATCAGAGGTTCCCGGTTCCGTCATCGTCCAGGGGATAGAGAGCATACCCTCACATGTCGAACTGGTCATCGAAGCTGCATCCCAGGGTGCGGTGAGGATGTTCGGCCGGGACGTTCTGGAGCGTGGATTCGATCTCATGGTCATGAGCGTTGGTGCGTTGATCGATGAGAAGCTATACGAGGAGTTGCTGGTAACGGCGTCATCCCACAATACAAGGATCTATATTCCCAGTGGGGCGATCGGAGGGATCGATGTCATCAATTCCGCTGCTATCGGAGGGCTCAAAGAATTATCCCTGAAAACCTCAAAGCCTCCCCTTGGATTGAAGGACATATCATTCATCACTGCAGCAGGGATCGATGTAGAGAAAATAGAAAGGCCGACCGTAGTGTTCGACGGTACGGCCAAGGAGGCCATTGAAAAGTTCCCCCTGAACATCAATGTGGCATCCATTCTTTCACTGGCCGGTCCTGGAAAAACCAAGACCAGGGTCAGGATCATCGTGGATCCCGACATAGAGCGGAACATCCATGAGATCTCCATGCGGGGGGAGTTCGGGGAGATGAAGTGTATCGTTCAGAACCGACCCCATCCGGACAACCCGAAAACGAGCTATCTGGCGGCCCTTTCGGCGATTGCAATGGTGAAGAAGATCGTGGGTGTCGTCAACATCGGCACGTAAAACTATTTTTTAAAGCATCAGCTAAATGTTTCAAATCGAGGAGTTGGAATAGTGAATACGTTCCAAAATAAGATACGACGATATGTTGACAATTAGGTGGGGGAAGCGGCGGGGGAAAGGAAAGAAGTGTTCCGATCACTCCACGAGAAGCTTCGCCTTGGAGATGTTATAGGACCAGGTGGCCGGCAAGACACCGGTGGATTTGTAATACCGCTCAAGCCGTCTGATCTTGGCCTCGATGAGATGGAAATTGCGTTTATTATGAACGTCCTTTTTGTTGAGCCTGATGTGCTCGTTCACAACGATCGCTTTCCTCATGAGATTCTCGATATCCTCAGGAAGGTTGAGGGTTACCCCATTGTCCTTGAGAATGGCGGAAATGCTCATACCGCAGACCTTCTTCACGTCAGGAATACCATATGAATCCCTGAGCATGAGCCCGATCAAGGCTGTACTCTTTCCTTGTCCATGAAGTTTCACGATAATCTCCGCTATCTCTTCTGTGGAAAGTGAAACCCACGAAGGTGCGTCTGTTCTGAAAGGACGGGTCGATCCGGATATGCCCTTTCGTCGGGAGTGCATTCGAGCCATTCAATATTCCTCCGTATAAACGGCCCCTCAGCCTGATTCTACTACTTAAAATTAACTCGATAGAAACCCGGTATGGAAGCGGTCCAGAAGGCATAGTTATGGTTTTGATATGGGAAGGAAAAGGAGAATAGGAGAGTCTGAATTGGGGAGTTTCAGATGGATCTTGGTGAAGATTTGGTGAACGCATTATGAGTTCCCGTTAAACTTCTGGAGAGTTCCCGACGGGGTAGCAGTGAGATTTACCGGGTGAGGACAATGGTGCCTTCCTGCCAGAGAAGCTGCTCCTTGGAAACCATCTCCATACGAAATTCAACAGTCTCATTTCCCGGAGTCCCCGTGATATTGATTGTTTCGAAATCCAGAATTACACCGTAGTGGATCTGCATGTTCACGAAGAGTTCTGCAGAATTGGTGAATGCTTCCTGGGCACTCTCATTCCTCTCTTCATAATTGTACTGTACTGCATTCTCGAACTGGATCCTCACATGAACGAACTCGGGTCCCAGAGACGGTTCTATGTCCCTGTCTGCATCCATATCCGTTCCGAGCTGGGTCAGGCCGGCTATGAGCAGGATTGCAAATGCGAGGGCAACTCCCCCGGCTAGGACCAGTTGACCCTCTTCCCTCCCGGAAAATCGGGAGAGGGTATTGGAAATAGAATTGGAAATAGGGGTTGATTTGGAAAGAGGAGAAGAACTGGAACAATGGAGTGGAGAGGAAATTGAGGGGGGAGCGAAAATAGGAGAAGAATTGGAAAGAAGAATGGATCGGGAAGTGCTGGAGATCATGCAATCCCTCCACGAGGTTCCTTCCAGAGGATGAGCCTTACATCATAGAGAATTCCCTCATGAAAAAAGCTGAAATGAGAGGAAAGACTTTCATCAACGGTTTGAACCATCTCAAAGAGCATGGTGAAGTTACCCTGGGGAAGGATGCGGTATCCCAGAGAATAGGAAATCGAGCTGTCCAGCGTGGAATTCAGGAAGTCGGTGACGTTGCTGGTCATACCGGTCACGATATAGAATACGAGACTGGAATTCTGGTAGAGAGCAGGATCATTGGCTCCTCCGGTGGAATTCGGATCGCTTGAATTCCCCATAACTGGTTTCAAATAGAAAAGAGTCCGAAGTGCATCCTCACCGGTAATGGAGAGAGTATCAAGGGCAGTGGTGGATTGGGAGTCCGGAATCAGACTCACTCCCACCTGGAGAGCTCCAAAGAACAGGAGAGCTGCGATGACAGCTTCCATGGCATGGATCTGCCCACTATCGTCGGATACTATTCTTTCCATTCTGTAACGCTTCAACGATTATCCTCCGATCCTGTTTCTGATCTGGTTTCTATCTCGATCCGAGAGAGTTGAGGGTCCTCGTCAGCCAAGTCCAAGCTGCACACCGGCAAGTTGGAAAATGACTGCCCCTGTAATAGTAAATAACGTAATGTACCATAAACTCGCGCCGACGTTCCCTTCACCCATGATCCCGGCATTCACCCCTCCCCCGATGGACTGTACCAGAACCGAGGAGAAAAACAACAGAGCAATGAACGTGGGATCAAAAGACTGGATCTGCACATTGCCGAAGCCCCCCTGCACATCCAGATCCTCGGTGGATTCCGCGATTGCAGGCAGGAAAACATAGGACATGATAACGATGATGATGACATAGATCAGGAAAGAGATGAAAGTAACGAAGATATAGCTCTTCATGGTTCCCTCCCTCTGTCTATCGAGCATCTTGATCTCCTGGGCGTCATGGGCCACATTGAGCAGAATGTCGGATATCTTACCTCCTGCCTTATTGGCCTCCTCGATAAGGGCGATGGATCGCTCGATGAGACCGGTGTGAACCCGTTCGAGGAACATTTCGAGCACCTCGTTGAAGGATACACCCCAGGAAAGCTGGGTGGCCATGAACTCCACCTCCTCGTCAAGGGCTCCGTAATCACCCTTTGCAAGGGTATCCACTGCCACCTTCATACTGAGCCCACCTTTCCAGAATTCCGCAAGATCCCGTATGAAATCAGGAAATTTCCCTTCCTTGGCCTTGAGCTTGTTAATGTTGTTCCTCCTGACCACCCCATTGGGACCGGTGATGATGATCAGGCCGATCACCATGTAATATACCCAATTCAACTCAATCAAGATGGGACCGGCTTGGACATCCCGGGCAAAATCTCCGTCCATCCGATAGGCTTCTTTGTACTCCGTTGCTGCATTATTCCCGGTAATGGAGCCCGTGGCGTTATAGTTGACAACGGTCTTATTGTGTTCGAAATACCAGACATTTCCCTCACGAATAGCAGTATAGACCTCTGGATTATGGCTTGATGCAGCATCGGATTGATAATCCTTTATGGCGATTCCGAAGAAAATTGAAGCGATAATAACAGTGACAATAATCACAGAAGCCGCAGCCCAGAATTCGGCCTTGGGATTCCGTACTTTCCGTTTCTTTCTTCGTGAGTGACGCTCGATCCTTTCGATCTCCACCTCATGTTTGGATTGAGCAAATGCCTGCCTGGCAAGCTTCTCCCTGTCCTGCGCTGAAATTGGGGGCTCTTCCTTTACTGCTGTTTCACTCTCGAACATCTCCTCGAGATCATCTTCGAGCTCTTCGAGGTCCTCAAGCTGGTCAGGGACGAGCTCATCAGGAATGAGTTCGTCGGATGGAGAGATCCCAGCGCCTCCGATTCCGGTGGAAGGGGTCTTGATGGCTTTGATCTTCTTTACTTTCCTCACTTCCGCGATGATGAATCCCCCTAAATCTGAAATTTCTTGATATTGAGATAGGTCATGGTTGCGAACATGAAATGAAGCAGTGGAACAAGGATGAACACCACCATATAGAGAGTCGACATTGAATCACCGGTGTTTGAACCGCTGGTGCTCACCCAAATGGTAATGATGAGAATGATGATCAGAAATATGGGCATGGCAACAGCAACGGTGACGAACATCTCTGCCTGGGTTGCAAGCTGATCCAGGGTTTCAACCTGCTGCTGTTTGATATCATCCATGAACCGGGATGCACTGTTCAGGAAGTAGAGCTTGAGGTTCCCTCCCGATGAGATGGTCGAGGAAATCCCCTGAAAGAATTCGGCAAGCCAGGGGGAAGGAGCACGATCCACAGCACTCTGGATTGCAGTAAGGGAATCCACACCCAACATGGTCATATCCCGATAGATTGCAGCCGATTCCTCGGATATGATGGGAAACACATCACGGTCGAGTGGCTGTCCGAATGTCTTTGCGAGGTTAAGACTGATACCTGTCTTTTTGGCTTTCTGCGTCGATAATGAATAGAAGATGGTCTCCATGGTAGCGTTGGAAGCCGACATAGCTGACACGAAGCTGGCAGCATGGGGGAGGTAGAGATCAGCGACACTGCCCCGATGTTTGGCTTTCATGGCAGGAGCATTCCCCTTTATTTTAAATCCTCCGATACGAATCTCTTTGAAATAAAGTAAGGTTGCGAGGGGGATACCGAGAATTATCCCGTAGGTGAGAAGGTTTTTCATTACGGAACTCATAAGGTAGGGTTCCTCGGCATCCTCCGTTGTATTGGCTTTTTCAAAGGCAGGGATGAATATCACGGCAACCATGATACCAACAACGAGAGCGATGAGGGAAACTATGACCCAAATGGTTGCGGCCCATGCGATATAGGCATCAGGGGTCATCTCCATGTGAGCTTTGTTCAGGTCGCTGCTTAGATCTTCATCGTTGCGATAATTCTTTCCCAGGAATCCAAAAATCTGGTAACTAAAGCTTCGAAAACTCATGCTCTATTCCCCATAGCTTATGATTTGGCACCCTTGCGTGCTTCGATCCGTGCATTTCTCTCCTGATTCTTCTGGTCCTTTGCCATCTGCCGCTGACGGATGCTCTTTGCACGGTTTATCGCCTGCTGCTCGAAAGCCCGTATCTTACTCTCACGCCTTTCCCGTGCCTTCAGGAACCTGCTTCTGATCGCATCCCGCCTATTTTCTGCGGTAGCCTCGATCTTGGCATTCTCCTTTGCCTGCATTGCCCGCTCCTTCCCCCACATGGTTCCGAGACGAACCTTTGTGTTAACATCAAGATATTCGTCAGCCTCACTTCTCTGCTGGGAAACTCCTCCTTTAATACGGCGAACGGTCTTTTTTACTGCTCTGACCTTGTTCCCATGGCTTCCCGATCCGAGTTCCATGTTAATCTTACGTAAAACCTGCTCGGGATGAATATAATACTGATTGATGATATTCGCCACGTTCTTGAATCCTGTAACATTGGTCTTCATCATCCACTGCAGGAGTTTCTGACGTTGTTTGAGTTCCTTCATGACGCCGGCCTTATCGAAGTTCCCCTTGACCATGACCTTGTCGAGAACATAACTTTTACCGGAGAATGTGTAATCATCCGTTTCATGATTCCATCTGAACACCTGATTTGTGAGCAGTTCCTGGGAGTGGGGGTCCTGTCCGATAACCTCCACGATCTCCCGGATCCGACGAACACGTTTCCCGCCGATCCTGGTCTGGATCTGAATGAGACAGGCATCAAGAATGGGAAGCATGACCCTCGGGATATCAATAGGTTTATTCTCGAGACGGTGAATGAGCTGGGGGACAGAATCTGCGTGGACCGTTGAATAGGTAATGTGACCCGTGGCCATTGCCTGGAAAAGCACATAGGCTTCGGCACCTCGGATCTCTCCCACAATGATGTACTCCGGCCTTTCCCTGAGGGCAGCCTTGAGAAGATCGAACATATCCACCACTCCGGTGGTTCCCCCTTCTCCTCCGGTACCCTGCCTGGTAACACCGGGGATCCAGTTGGGATGGGGAAGATTCAATTCCCGTGTCTCCTCGATGGAAACGATCTTCATCTGCCAGGGAATGAAAAGTGAAAGAGCATTCAGGGTGGTGGTTTTACCCGATGCAGTGCCGCCCACGAAGAGCATGTTCATACCATACTGTACCGCCAGCCAGGTCCATGCCATGGTGAGGTCATTCAGGGTACCGAATTTGACAAGGTCCAGAGGAGTAAATGGATCCTCCCTAAACTTTCGGATGGTAAATGTTGAACCACGGGTGGAAACCTCCCGACCGAGCTTCATCACCACACGAGAACCGTCCATGAGAGTAGAATCCAGCAGGGGCTCAGCCACTGAGATGTGTTTGCCGCACCGCTGGGCAAGACGAACGATGTATGAATCAAGTTCTGCTTCCACACCCCAACTAATGGTGGATTCCATATTCTCATGGTGACGATGGTAGATGTACACCGGAGTCATCGGCGCATCCACAGAGATATCCTCGATGTTTGGATCGTGCATGAGAATGTCGATGGGACCGTATCCGAGTTGATCCCTCTTCACAAAGTAAAGGAGGTTTTCAAGTTCCTGCCGGTCGATCTTGCGTTTCCCAATCCTGATATTGTACTCATTTGCGATCTTTTTCACCTCTTTATTGAGGTAGGCGGAGACCTTGGCTTCGTCATCAAGCTGATCCACACGGAGAGAAAAGGTACGTTTGAGGATATCCATGATCCTGTCGAGAGCTGACTTCTCCTGGGGGGAGAGTGGAGGTTCGATGGCCTGATAAATTCTCTTGTAATTTTTCTTGTCAAATAAAATCTTTACAGAAGAATAGCCCTCCACAATCGGATATTCATCGAGTTCCTCATAATCGCTACCCGTTAGTTCTGTAACTGAAAGTGATGATTCAGCCATGTTTTCACCAATCTAGACTTCTATTATTAAGATTTTGGTTTATTATTGGCCGCCATAGCCCGCAGGAGCAAAGTCGTTGTATGCGGAGAACCGTTCCATTCATTGGATTGCCTTTTAAATTCTTTTCTGGTGCAGGTGTCAAATTGATCCTCTCCTGATCCATTGTGCGACGTACTCGGTGTATGGTCACCTCTCCTCGAATTCATGAATGTACTGATTCCTTTTTTTAGTTACTTGAAGCGAAACCCTCCCTCCTTCAGGTGGGAGATGAAAGCGTC
>CAZTGJ010000063.1:0-13478 GCA_964613025.1 uncultured Thermoplasmata archaeon
TCTGGGGAGAAAAATGCGCGGATTCAATTATTGCAAATCCCTACAAGCTAAATAAAATTAAAAATAATAATACATTGCATTATTTGAAAATTAGGATAAAAGGTAAAACCACTATCAACTGCCGGCATCCTTGAAATAGTTCCCAATGATCCTCTGCTGCCCTTTCCTCAGGATTTCCGATATTGTAGATAGCGAAACATCGAAAATATCGGCAAGTTCTTGCATATCGATGCGTTTCGGATATTCGAAATACCCTCTTTTGAAAGCTACTTCCATGATCTTTTCCTGCCTTGCCGTAAGGAGGCCATCAGGATCAAGAAACGTTTTACTGATGAGTTTGATCTCGACCCCTGTCTTCTTCAGATCATTGATGACCTTTAAGATGGATTTCTCATTTGGTCCAACGAGTTTCCACTCTATTTCATCATCTGAATAGGACGAGTACGATGTCAAGAAACAGTCGGTCTTGTGAAGGCCTGTGCATATACCGCACTGATTTGTCGTCACGATTCCGAAGGCTACGCCCTTCTTCAGTGGAGAGACATCTACTCCTTCCACATGGGGATGATCCTTCAGTTCCTGAATCACAAGGTCCAAATTATTATCCAATCCCTTGATCTCGACAAAATTGTTGCATCCACAACTTACCTCATGGCCTTTACACTCCAGGATTTTTATAGAAGCTGAGTATTTTTTCACAATACCATTGAACCAGGAATCCGATATTTTCAATCTGAGTACGACTTGGATCATTAGGGAGATGAGCAATACTGTGTTATTTATGCTTGTTGGCGAAAACAAAATAATTACCAGAAACCAAAGTGAAAACGATTGGGCAGTGACCATCATTGGCTTAAAATTGGCTCAAATTATCATATTCCCTTTTCAGAAGTAAGGCATCCCCCTGGAGGTTGGGACTCTCACAGACAACCGCTCCTGCGATATCGAAGTCTTTGAAGGCCCGCATGAGGTCGGGGTAGTTCATATCCGATTTCCTGAGGATGAGATGGTTTCGTTCTCCCTTTTCCGTGTAGGCGATCCCGGCAAGATGAATGTGCATGCTCCTCAGCGCTTCCCTTCCCAAACGTGTTTCGATTGTATCCAGTACATCCCTGAACTCCCTGTAGGTGTTCAGTTTCCCGGCAGACCGGGCATGGAGGTGGGAGAAATCGATGCAGAGTCCAACCCCCTCGGTCTCCTCGGCCAGCCGGACAAGCTCGTCGAATGAACCGAACTGGGAAGCTTTACCTGTGGTTTCGGGGGAGACCCTGACCTTCACCTCCTCCTGATGAAGAGTTTCCACGATCCCCTCAAGCCGTTTTCTCACGATCGTGTACACGGTTTCCGGATCCATCCCCAGGTAGAAAGCGGCATGGAAGGTCACACTGAAGGCGCCTGCGGAATGTCCGACCTTTGCGGTCTCGATGATCCGGCGTTTGCTGTCCTCCACCTTCTGATATTCCTTTGCATTGAGGTTAATGTAATAGGGACCGTGGGCGGTGAGGGTGATGTCATTCTCCCTGGCGATCCTCCCGGTTTCCCCGTGGCGCTCCATGTATATTCTAAGCTTTTCCTGATAGCTCTCAGGCGTATCCGCTTTGGTTTTTCGCACAACGCCGTGAACGAATTCCATCTCCATGTGGCCAAGGCCATTTGATCCTTTCGGTCCAAGCTCTCTCAGGATCCTTACCCCCTCGGGATACGTAGGAGCAGGATGATTGAAAGGAAGACCGGCGGTTCCGAAGCGTAACTCGTTCATCGGTCCTCCTACCACCTAATCTCATTTAAGCAATTTTTCCCGTTCGACCTCAAGTCGGTCAGCGGTTGGATATTCCTCGACAATGAATGCCGAGTCCCCAATTTCGCTGGCAATCTCCGGAAGCACCCAGGGAGCTACCTCCACTCTCTTCCTTACAACGTTTACATGAATGAGCTCCTCCGGGATCTCATATGCGTTCATGAGTTCCCTTGCGTATAGGTGAAGATCCCCGGCCGGCTCGATAATTCCCAGGAGAAGTGTGTCATCCTCGGTGATATGCTCATGAGGCTGAACCACGTTCACAGCTCTCCGGTGGAGTCTCCTCCTCAACTGGCCGGCATCCTTGTACTGAGAAGAACAGAAATGAATTGCCATAATGGTCTGATCATTTACCAAGCCATCCACGAGGTCATCTCGTTGACGATCCATCCGGGTATCAATCTCATCTCCCACCCTCATCGAGTGCCATGCACTCAACCGGATCGACAACAAGTTGTCACTCCTGCTCCCTCCCCCCCTGGAAATGGAACTCACTGCACCCATTAGCTCATATGCTAATTCCCTGCTTCCTGCCACAGCACTTGAGATGTCGTCTCGTACCTGGAAACCCCGCTTTACCAGTTCCTCGGCATTGGTGGGGGAGAACTCCAGTTCGTTGAGGTTCAGGAACATAGAACCGGCATCCTCCAGCAGCGGTATCAGCCATTTGAGAAGATCGAGCTGACCCGGGATCACCGGGATCTCAACTCCGGTGTCGAGTCCAATCGCCCTCGAAATGAGTATCGCAGATAAATAAGGGGAAAGGAAATCCCGGAGGTCGGAATCTTCCGCAGGGTCGCTATCCTTGGTGTACATCTCCAGAACGTCCATAAGATGGAACCGGATCTCGTCGAGACCGGCCTCCTTCAGCTCTCTGAGCTGGTGCTCCATAGGGACGGATGCCGTGTAGAGATGAATGTGATGCTCCGGGCCGAATTCCTTCTTCAGGAGGCGAATGAACCTCAGAGTTCGTTCCGGAACTGCTAAAGGATCGCCGCCGGTGATACCGGTCCCGGTGGCTGATATGGACCGGGCTTCGTCTATGATCAACCGGAGGGAATTAATACGAAATTCCCTTAGCTCCTCCTTTTCACTATCACCATGGTCACCGCCTGTATGCCTGACACCATCATTACAAATATCATCACCATCATCATCCTTCGACCACACCAGAAGCTCGTTGGCATACACCACATCCCTGTTCACCTTCTTCTCTGAGAGCGGGCAATAATAGCAGTCACAGCCACATACTCCGGTTACAAGAAGGACCATTTTTGCCCCTTCCCTGCAGTGAACACACCCTGTGGGTTCGATGCCCATTAACCTGCTCTCGAACTCGATCTCGACATCCTCAATCATACTAATCTTCCGTGTGATTATTTTCAGCCACTCAATCCTCGCTCAGCTAATCTAATCCATTGTATCGCTAAAAATCTCTTGAAACCTTCACCTTTCTTTACCATTCTCCTAATTCTGCGTCCCGAGGTCGATGGTGATGTTCAGGGAATCCTCCTCGAACTTGGCATTGATGGGGAGGTTCTCGATGCACCGGGAGAGGGTTATACGGTTCACCATGCCGTTGAGGTCCATGACCAGGTCACAGTTGTCGGACCGGAGATCGATCTCCTTGGAGATAGCACTGGGAAGCTTGATATGGATAAGGATTTTGTCTTCCAGCTCCTCGATGACCATGGTCTTGGAGAGTTCAAGTTTAATCTGCTGACTGTCGAAAAGCTTGCTCCCTATCTTCCTGAGCATGTCTATCCCTTTGACCTCTTCCTCCATTATCGTCAGAAGAGCCAGGTCTATACCCTCCTCCTCGGCCAGCTCCTTCGCAAGACCGATGTACTTATTCTGGATCTTCCTCCTGGCGATACAGAATCTGCAGTCCGAATCCTCGGGAAAGATATGATTCACGATGATGCTTTGTACCGGTATCCCATACTCGTTGATCTGGGCCAGGGCTCTCTTTGATTCCATGATACCCATCTGTTCGGGAATGGTGACAATGTTAAAGGAGGTGATCTCCTCGTTGCTCAGTACCCTGCGGACGTGCTCCACCCGCTTCTTGAGCTTCTGCATATCCTCCAGGCTGGTGTCTTTCTTTCCGGTGATGAGGTTCTTGAGCCTGGCGATCTGTACCTTGAACTTGAGCACCTTCACAAGCCAGGAATCCAGGAGTTCAGGTAGGGAAAGGAATCTGAGGGTGTGGCCTGTGGGGGCGGTATCGAAAACGATGAGATCGAAATAGGGAGATTCCACATAGGTGAGGAGTTTGTCAAATGCAAGCGCCTCGTCCAGGCCTGGAAAGAGGAGATCCTCATGTTTGACATCCAGATCATCGATGCCCATGAGTTTCAGAGGGCGTTCAAGACTGGAACTGAATTCGGGAAGAAACTCCACAAGTTCCTCCTCCGGATTGATCTCCATGGCATAGAGCCCCTCTACCCCTTTGATGGGAGTGGGCTCCTTGCCGATCACCTGCTCAAAAGAGTCAGAGGTAGAATGTGCGGGATCCGAGGAAACGATAAGGGTCTTGAAACCATGTTCCGCAGCCCAAACCGCGGTGGCTGCCGAAGTAGTGGTCTTTCCAACTCCGCCTTTCCCGCCGAAGAGAATAAGTTTGCTCATGGGCCGAGCAATCAATGTTTTTGTAAAATAGTTTTCCTTTTCCGGACCGGGAGGATCATTGTCTTCTCTATGCTTTTCTGGGGCCATCACCGTATCCGCACCTGGCCAGCATATCCATAAGCCTCTCTTTTCCGAGTCCCAGTCTCATGATCTCGCTGATTGATTCCCGTGCATAGGCCCGGGCCTTCACCACATCCCGTTTTGTGATCTGGTCGCCATTACCGGTCTGCATGTGGGTTATGTTTTTAGCGAACAGTGCATCCGCATCACGCTGTATGTTCCTGGACCCCTGGCTGTCTTCACCAAGGAGTATTGCCATGTTCCGGGTGGTCCCTTCCGGATATGCATCCGTTCCACGAGGGGTGAGAAGGACACCGATGCTCTGCAGAAGCAAGGAGAACACGATGCTCCGCTTTCCAGTCTTGTACGAATGGTGAAAATAATCCATTGCCAACCGGACATAGGGTTCACTGGGCTGAAAACCGTTTTTCAGGAATTGTTCGGCTCCTTCAATCTCCTCATGCCGAAGCGAAAAACGTTCCCTGATAACCATCTCGCCGAACCCCCGCTTCCCCCTTCCCCCCTCCAGTCCGCAGAGTCGTTGTTTCCCGTTCGTGTCGTAGTAATAGTAGTAGTGTAAGGGCATACAGATATTTCCACCCTTGAAAAATCGCAGGCTGAGTATTGCCGGTTCAAGGTATTCCTGCACAAAGTGATCATTGTACCGGCTCACCCTATGGTGGGACGGGGGCCAGTCCTTATCCTCCAACATGAACCGTCTGCTTGCATAATAACACATCTTTTCATCCTGATCGACACAATGATGGTCACGAAGATGCTGTATGTTGGATGTTACATCGGAAATGTTCTCGATTCCTGAGAGGAGCTCTGCCATCTTTGCTTCCGGAAGGGATTCTATCACGAAATTCTTTTCGAGCCCAACACTCAGGATCGTGGAATCGGTATTGGCAAGGAGTCCTATGAAATAAAGTCCATTACCGGATCGCTTGCTGTTCTCGGGGGAAGTCGTGGATGAGGAAATGTTCATGGGGGAACCTTCCTTCATATCAGGGATCGAATGTGGAACGGTCCGGATTCATCCCATATGGAAATAAATCCGGCTGTCATTCCCAGATGTTCGCACAATACAAATATTTTGTGTTTGAAAATGGGGTCAAGGTCTCACATTCACTACGAAATCCCTTTCCATATCTCACAGTATAAGAATGAATAAGTCCGCAATATATCCAGCATTTCGGTTCTCAGTTTCCCAATTATCAAAAACTTTAAAAACTACTTAAGGATTATGACGTTTAATCAACAACAATATAGATTTTGTAGTTTTTCATCCTATCTATTTTAGGTGAACGTTATGGGAAAATCCAAAAAGAAACACAGCAGCGATCATCAATCAACAGGTTCGGTACGAAGATTCGAAGCAGTTATTTTTTCAATCATCGTAGCTTCCCTGCTCGGTTACTTCATTTACTCAAAGGCCAACGGTGATGACGCTATCGATGAGAACTATCTGATTGCTTCGATCGTGGTATTCATGGCGCTGATGGTAGTTTCCATACCCCGAGGTTCACCGAGCGGTCCCCGGAAGCGAAAGGCTCCCAAGAGAGGAAAAAAACCCTCCGGCCCCAAAAAGACCCAGACGAAGAAGAAGGTCCCTCCCTCTGCTAAATCCTCAGTCGTTGAGGAGATCGCAAAAGAGGAGATCGCACCGAAGGAGCGAAAGATCATCTCCTATCCCGGAGCAGCAAGCGGCGGGAAGTACGGGGATGCGTATATTCCCATCAGCCAGGAGATGATCCTCAAAGTCAGGAGTCTGCTGGCAGTGTCGTGCAGGAACTGCAAGGATCTCGACGAATGCTGGGAAAAGCACAAGGACGATATGGACTACGATACCTTTCTGGATAGTACGGAATGCCATGAGAAGATGGATCCGGATGTGATCTCCGCAGCCCCGCCCATCCAGGTGACCGAGGAAGGCCCAGCGGAAGTTGAGGTCGAAGTCGAGGGTGACGTGGAAGTGGAACCCGAGGAAGTTGTTGCCGAGGAAGAAGAGGTAGCTGTCGATGAGGATTCCTTCGATGATGGATCCTGGGACGATTCCGAAGAGGACGATTCAGGATTTGATGAGTCCGGGGAAGAAGGAGATTTCGGATCCGACTACGACGAAGGAGAGGAAGGGGAAGCAGAAGAGGGAGAAGACGACGAAATGGCCTGGGACTGAGGTCAGCTTCCGACGATCTGTCTTCTGTAACCACATTCGCGGATGTACGATGATTTTTCTATCTACATACATCAGATGATACAACTACAGGTTTTCATTTCAGTGCCAGAATGTTGGCGAGTATATTTTCCCATTCAAAGATTCGCAATCTACGGTAACTTAATATTCATGCGCTGAAAATCAGTGCCTATATTTTCCTGATGGAGGCAAGAACATGAAGCTGATAGGTAAAGGGAAAGCCAAAGACATTTACGAAACCGAAGATAATGAAATTTTATTCGACTACACCGAGCGGGTAACAGCCTTTGACGGTCTCAAGAAGGCAGAGTTCTCGAACAAAGGGATCGTATGCTGCAAGCTCTCTGAATTCTGGTTCGACAGATTCCGTGAGGAGGGTATCCCCTCGGCATTCATGGACTGTCCATCAAATCATCAGATGAAGCAGAAGAAAGTGGAGATCCTTCCGGTTGAGGTCATTCTCAGGAACTACCTTACCGGCTCACTCTGGAAGCGGTACAATGAAGGAACCGCTCCCCTGCCACCAGGAACCGAGGTGAAGGAAGGGGCGGTCATCCCCGGAGGATATGTGGAGTTCACCACGAAATTCGAGAAGGTGGATCGTCCGGTGACCCGTGACGAGGTGAAGGAGAACGGATGGATGACGGATGAAGATATCACCTTCCTTGAGGAGACCACCCGAAAGATCAACAGCCACATGGACACCTATCTCAAGGACAAGGGTATCCTTCTGGTGGATTTCAAGATCGAATACGGGAAGCGGGATGGGAAGATCCTGCTGGCGGATGAGGTGGGAACCCCTGATGTCTGCAGATTCTGGGACCTTGAAGAGTTCGCCAAGGGAAACATTGTCAGACTGGACAAGGATGTATTCCGCAAGGGGACCGCCGATCTTGGCGACACCTACAATGAGATCTTTGAGCGGATCACCGGCGACAAGCTCTGATCTAGATCCCCCCGTGTATTCACGGTCCCGACTCGAGGCAACGGGCTTGATAGATCGATTGATTCAATGAATGATACGATACGATTTGTCGGTCACATCCTGCCTGAACACGATGGAAAATGATCGGGAGTTTGATCCGGGGAGAAAGGAAGAGAAGAAGGAATGTGGAAGGCATATGAAGGTCGAAAGGAAGGGAGGAAGAAATCACGTCCGGGATTTCCAATAACACAGGCCGAGTGAGGGAGAAGAATGATGCGAGGGTTCCCGAGACATATTTTTCCGAACTTATTGCTCTCCTTGAGGAGGAGAGGGAGACGGATGACATTCCTGACAAGAATGCTGTCCATGCTCTGAAGCTGAAGCTCTGCAAGAAATATCATCTCCCCGCAATTCCAAGCGACCCTGAAGTTCTTCTCCATGTACCTGAAGAGAAAAAAGAATCCCTCATACAAATTCTCCGCCTGAAGCCAATGCGTACCGCTTCAGGGGTATCACCGGTTGCGGTGATGACCTCCCCCGCTGACTGCCCCCACGGGGTCTGCATCTACTGTCCCGGAGGGGTGGAAAACGACTCTCCGCAGAGCTACACCGGTCATGAACCCGCTGCCCTGAGAGCCGGCCAGCATGAATTCGACCCCTACCTCCAGACCTACAATCGGCTGAAACAGTATCGGGAGATCGGCCATCCCACGGATAAGATCGACCTCATCATCATGGGGGGGACCTTCCCGGCCAGGCCCATCGAGTATCAGGATTCATTTATCCTGGGGTGTTTCAAAGCGCTGAATGGCGGTCAACCCGGGAAAGGCGACGCTGATTCCTCGAATCTGGACCTCGAGACGGCCCACCTCCTCAATGAGACCGCCTCCCATCGATGCGTCGGTCTCACCATCGAGACCCGCCCCGATCGATGCCTTTCACCAGAGATCAAACAGATCCAGCGGCTCGGAGGGACCAGAGTTGAGCTGGGGGTCCAGACAACGATTGATCATATCCTCGACGGGATCAAGAGGGGACATCATTCCTCTGTGACCAGGGAGTCGACGAAACTCATCAAGGATGCAGGGCTCAAGCTTGTCTACCACATGATGCCCGGCCTCCCGGGATCCACACCAACCATGGATCTCGAGGCTTTCAAAACCATCTTCGACGATCCGGAGTACCGTCCCGACATGCTCAAGATCTATCCAACCCTTGTGGTGAAGGGGACCGTTCTTCATGAGATGTGGGTGGCAGGGGATTATTCCCCGCTTTCCACGGAAGGGGCAGTAGGGCTTCTCAAGGAAGTGAAGAAACGTATTCCTCCCTATGTACGGATCCAGCGTATCCAGCGGGACATCCCTGCAAAGCTTATCGAAGCTGGAGTGAAAAAATCGAACCTTCGTCAGCTTGTGCACACCGCCCTTGCCAGGGAGGGGGAACGGTGCCACTGTATCCGGTGCAGGGAGGCAGGGCTTACCAAACGGAAAGCCCAGAGGATCGAGCTTCGGGAGATGAGCTATGAGGCCTCCGGTGGGAAGGAGCATTTCCTCTCGTATGAGGATATGGAAAATGAAGTGCTTGTAGCCTACCTGAGACTTCGCTATCCTTCCCCGGAATCAGAGAATGGCAGGCTTGGTCGGGCCATTGTGCGGGAGCTCAGGGTCTCGGGTGTGGAGGTTCCTCTTGGAAAGCGCGATCCTGTTGGTGGGGAGGGGGGAAGTGGGGGAGGAGGAGATGGAACAAGAATGGGTGGGAACAGTGGAAGAAATAGAAACGGGGGAGCAGGAATAGGGGGGGAAGGTGGAAGAAATGAAGCAAGAGGAAATGGAGTAAAAATGGATGAGGGAAGTGGGGCAGGGGAAGAGGGGAAACGCTATCAGCACACCGGCTATGGGAGAAAGCTCCTGGAACGTGCGGAGAATATTGCAGAGGACGAGAGGATGGAGAGTATCATCGTCACCAGCGGGGTGGGGGTGAGACCGTACTACCGGAATCTTGGGTATAAGCGGTCCGGGTTCTACATGGAAAAAAAGCTGTAGTAACCTGTTAATAATACTCATTTGGAATGAAGATCACCACGATCAATGCTAAAAAGAGAACGACCAGATAGGTGACCAGTGTTGTGAGTAACCACGTATCCGGGGATTTTTCCTCAGGCTCATGGACGTCCAATGATCTGACAACTTTATAGGACCGCGATAGGGTTGCTGTACCATGCCATTTCCCATCAGTAAAGCTCCGTGGATTGACAACAACTTCAACATTGAGTGTTTCACTGTCCATGAAGGTATCGGAAAAATTCGTGAGCAAAGGAGCTGAAACCATCACTTCATCCTCGTTCCATCCTCTGATGATCGGGATGGTGGTGTTGGCGATTAATATACCCTCATTATAGATGCGGACCTCCACATCCTGTGCATGGAGAACGCCTCTGTTCATTATCCAAACCTGTGCCTCGGCTGCCTGACCGTTTAAAACCGGGTTCCGGGTGATATGAAAATCGGAAATGTAGAGATCTGTCCCCGGGGGACCATAGATGGAATCAAAAATGATTGCGAATGTCGAGAAATGTTCAACGGTTCCCACTGCAAAATTCACATCATCCGAAGCTATGGTGTGGTGTCCTTCGATCCATACGAACCGTTCCTCAAGCTCATCGAAATATTTCAGTGATATGAATTCCATAAGGGCGGGTTGGTATCCTTCCACAGGCAAATACGAGATAAGAAACGGAAGGTGTACTTCCGCTTCCAGAAACCCCTCTTCTCCATTCTGAAATGAGACACCAACAGATGAAATGGCATAGAATTTTCCGACAATTTTATTCTCGAATAGAGGCTGTTTATCGGGCGGAAGCGGATTATCTGTTTCATTGATGAAAACAAAGACCGGAGTGGATTCATTGACCAAAGATTCATGCGGAGCAGCCTCTTCCTCGAATCCTCTCCAGATCAACCGGACAGAAGCCGGAAGTATTCGGAGGTCAAAATCAAATTGTTTGATAAAGGTATACTCTGCCAGGGGATGGACCCGTACGATATAGGACACGCTGTTCGTTTGATCGCCATCTCTCACCCCGAAGGTAACCTCATAGTTCAGAGGTTCACTATTGTACTCAGGAAAGATTGGTTCGGAACCGTTCATCCCCGGGTATAGGAAATCCATTCCAACAATTCCTATCTGGGTATCCCCTGATCCTTCCTCTGAGAAACCGGTCTCGATGCATTTCCAACTCCAGAAGAACGTCACCACTTTGTCATGGTAATAATCAGAAAGATTACCAATGAGAATTATCCGATCGTCGTAGAATATATCAATGATCCCATTGGCTACGCCATCATTTGAATCACTGATTGATGCATCCGGGTCAAAGTAATGTGCCACAAAGAAATCAACGTCAGGACTTCCCTCTTCCTTTCCGAGCCATGGATCGAAAAGGACGCCATCGGTGACCTCGTCCCCCCTTCCCCCCGAGTTGTTCGTCGGATGATACGGGCCTGATTCCTTCCCCCACCAATTGTTTGTTGCATCGATCGTCCAGTATTTGTTCCGGCTGCCATTGATTCCAAAATCCGTATTGCCATAGATGTTATTGTAATTGGCAACGTTGTCGATGGCCTGGTAATCAAGAAGAATTCCGTTTCCATTCCTTGTGATAGTGTTGCCGATGATCGAATTGTTATAGGACATTTCGATGAAAATCCCGTGCTGATTCGAACTGATCAGATTGTTCTCGATACTATTGAAATCCGAAGGTCTCATACGGCAGAGACGGTGATATCTATCGTAGTCGGCATCCTCGCACTCGAAGGATACCATTCTAATTCCATATTCATTCCCTGAGCAGGTGTTCCCCCTGCACACATTCCATCCCGACTGAAAGAATTCGATGCCCCAACCATTGTCGGTGCAGGTAGTATCAGTGAGAATATTGGAATCAGAGCTGCTGAAATATATTCCTACCCCATTATCGTTCAAATTATTCCCGGTGAAACTATTATTGCTCGAATCCTCGACCAGGATCCCCTGACGATTCAGTGTGCAGTTCGTGTTCGAGATAGTGGTGTGGCTAGACTCCATCATGATCCCTGCACTGAATTCCCCGCTTCCCGTCACCCGAAAGCCACTCATATTGACAGAATCCACGGTGATCAGTACCACATCCCCCTCCCCCCCTCCATCAATTGTAGTGATATCGGTTCCGTTGCCGATCAGGTTTATCGACTTGTCCACCAAAACATTCTCAAGGTAGGTTCCTTCCCACACCCTGATTGTGTCTCCATTCTTACTGGCATTGATAGCATCCTGAATTTTTTCGTACTCTGCTCCTCCATCATCATCGACGGTGATCGTCTCGCCCAGCCCATGTGAAGACATCAGGACAATGCTGAATAGTGATATTCCCCAGACGAGAAGGAGAATTGCCGATCTGTGGTGACTCCAATCCATCGCTTTGCTCTTGTCCTGCATCAGTAATATATGTTTCTATTGCTCACACTTTTCTTTCTTGAAATTTGTTAGGGAGTTGTGTGCTTTCTTGAAATTTGATGGGGAGTTGTGTATTGATCCAATATAACAAAACGGGAGGGGAGAGGCATCAGGGGGGGAGGTGGGGGGGCAGAGGTTGGTGGTGGGATTATTGAGTTTTCACCGGACTCATTCCTTTCGGCTAACTTCTTCTTTCCCCAGTCCCTCTGCACCTTTCCCACCCCCGCTTCCCCCCCACCCCACGTGAGATATGCGTCGTTCTATTCGGTCGGAAAAATAGTATCCATTCGTATCGTTGGTGAATGAGGTTCAAATTTAATCATTTTATAAAATCATCGTTGAAAAATCCAACTTCGAAATCTTTTTATGTGGGATTGTCATTCAATGTCGCGGTGCAGTCATGCCACAATGGAGGATAATTGCAGTAATCGTGTTCACATGCCTTGTCTCTGCTCCTTTCGGAGCCATGACAAAGATTAGCGAGGACGATGTGCAAAATAATTCTCACGAGGAAGATATTCCAGAAGGGGTCCGGCATAATCTTGCGAACATGAAGGGATGGTTCACTGAAAACCAGGGACAGATCGAGAATCAAGAGGTGAAGTATGTCTATGCCGCTTCAGATGTTTCAATCGGATTCATCGAGAGCGGGTACCTGATAAAATTAACGAACGAGGAGAATCTCACAAGTGTGGTGAAGGTGATCTTTGAAGGAGCGAACCGTGTGGTGCCGGAGGGGAGGGGGGATCTATCTCACAAGAGTAATTATTTCATCGGCAATAATTCGGAGAAGTGGAGGGGGGGAGTAAGGAATTATGAGGAAGTGGTTTATGAGAATCTGTATGATGGGATTGATTTGATTTTCTATGCGAATGAGAAGGGACCGAAGTATGATTTTATAGTGTTGCCGAAGGCGGATCCAGAAAAGATTCAAATCGAATATGAGGGTGCTAATGACATCTTTATTGATGCCCAAGGAAATCTCCACTTCATAACCCCCTCTGGTGAAATGGAGGAAGAATCGCCTTTAAGTTACCAGACAATGAATGGTCAAAAAGTCGAAGTTACTTCCCATTATTGGACTGATGGGAAAAAGGTAGGATTCGAAATGGGAGAATTTAATCGTATGGCCACCCTTGTGATTGATCCATTGATTTATTCAACTTTTATTGGGGGGGAATATGGGGATATCGGGGAAAGTATCGCAGTGGATTCTGAAAATTGTGCATACATGACTGGCTTTACTGGAACTCCAGATTTTCCAACAACTTCTGGATGTTACGATGAAACATATAATGGAAATATGGATGTTATTGTTTGTAAATTATAGTTAAAAACCAAACTTTTTATACTAATTGCATGTTCCAAGTGTATGG
>CAZTGJ010000064.1:0-13383 GCA_964613025.1 uncultured Thermoplasmata archaeon
TTTCAAGTCAATGAGCCGGAAGGCTCAAATTGCACCCGAAGGGTGCTTTTTTTTGGAATAGATTGGTAGTCCATTAAATCGTAAATAAAATCGTCATGATGTCGAAGCTGATCCGCCTGCTTAATGAAAAAGATAAAAACGAAAAGAAATTGTTCAACGCCAGCCCAAGATTCGGGTATCTCACATAATCTTAACTACTGGAGGACCACCAATGACTGAGCGAATATTAGTTACCGGCCCTTTCGGACAGATCGGATCCGATCTTGTCCCGGCTTTGCAGGATATTCACGGAAAGGAAAACGTTATCGCCCTCGGCCACAGGAACATACCCGAAAGTTACACCGGGATCCTGGAACGGGGGGATATCAGAAACAAAGATCAGATGGAAGCTGTTATTACGAAATACAGGATAACCCAGGTTTACCATCTGGCATCCCTTCTTTCCGCAGTTGGCGAATCAAAGCCCCACGTTGCATGGGATGTGAACATGAACGGTCTCAAGGTGTTCCTCGATCTTGCCGTTGAGCACAAGTTCAAACTATTCTGGGCAAGTTCCATTGCAGTTTTTGGTCCTACGACTCCCAGGGAGAACACACCCCAGCATACGATCCTTGAACCCACGACGATGTATGGGGTGACCAAGCTCGCAGGTGAGATGCTGTGCAACTACTATTTCCTCAAATTCGACATTGATGTCCGGAGTCTTCGCTATCCTGGACTGATCAGTTACAAAGCCGAAGCAGGGGGGGGTACCACTGACTATGCGGTGGACATTTATTACAAGGCCATCACAGACAGTGCATATACCTGTTTTGTGAAGGAAGACACCGTGCTCCCCATGATGTATATGGATGATGCCATCAAGGCAACCATTGACATTATGGAGGCTGAGTCCGACCAGATAAAGATCCGAACCAGCTATAATCTGGCGGCTATCAGTTTCTCTGTTACGGAACTTTCCGAGGAGATCAAAAAGCATATCACAGATTTCACTGCGTGCTATGAACCGGATTTCCGCCAGGATATTGCAGATTCGTGGCCTAAATCCATCGATGATTCCGATGCCCGGAAGGATTGGGGCTGGAGCCATGATTTTGATCTCGAAAAAATGAACGTTATCATGCTTGAGAAGCTGAGAGAAAAATTAGGTGCTTAAATCTACATCAAGTGGATAGACCGACTGATGTATTTTGGTCAAATCACATCAGTTTTTCATTCTATTTCGATAGAGACGGGAATCCACTACTGAAACCATTTCCTCCTCTTTCATCACCCCTCCGAGGAACGCCGATATTTTCCGTATATTCTCACGTGGATTTCTCATGATCTCATTGTAACTCACATAAATAACCGATACATTTGGCTGCTCGACTATCCATCTTTTCAGGATCCTGAGATAGGTTGTGAACAGTGTTTTGAGCTCTTCACCGCTTACTTTATCGGGATCCTCTCCTCTGCGGATGAGCATTTTCCTCTGTGATTCGATAACCTCATCCAGATCACGCTGAATGAAAATAATCCTATAGGTGTATCTATCCGGAAGATGCTTGATGAGTTCCGCAAGTATCTTCACCGTCTTCCCCCTTGCATCTTCTAGCCATCCCGTATCCCCGGGTAATTTCTTCACTCGCTCGAATTCGTAGTATCCCTTGGGATTATCTTCATCTGCTTCCCTGAAGTCATCAGTTAGCGGCTCCAATCCGCCAGCCTCAAGCATCTTCATCATCAGGGAGGTTCCTGATCGTGGCAGTCCTGAAACAATTGTTATGGTATCTGTTGTCATGAGGGCACCCGGGCGTCTTCGTGTAAACAACACAAGGATTTTGTATTTATAATCTTTTGATGGAATGGGGCAATGAGGGAAAACATGTTATTCGAGGACGATCCGGGCATCAATCGCCATAAGGCCATCCCGGGTGATCATGAACGGATTGATATCCATCTCTCGTATTGGGAACTTGTTCACGAATTCAGAAATGTTCACCAGCATCTCTTCGATCTTGTGCCTGTCCGCTTTGGGCATTCCCCGTGCACCTTCCATGATCGCTTTCGCCTTTATTTTATCATACATGGCTTCTGCATTTTTCATATGGATCGGGATGAGCCGGAAGACCACGTCCTTAATAATTTCTACGAAAATTCCGCCGAGGCCGAACATGATCATTTTTCCGAATGTGGGATCGACGGTGGTTCCGATGATAAGTTCGGTTCCTGAGATCATTTCTTCCAACCACACGCCTTCTATTGTTGCATCAGGGTCATAGTTATTCGCGTTTGCTATTATTTTCCTGTATGCTTTCTCAGCTTCTTTGATTGAGGGCACATTGATCATGACACCGTCAGCATCGGTTTTATGTGTGATCTCCTTGGATACGATTTTCATGGCTACCGGGAAGGGAACATCAGAAGTTTTTATCTGAGAGATGTCGGTAATAAGTAGTCCTCTGGTAAGTGGGATGTCCAGGGTCTCAAGGATGTCCCTGGACTCGATAAGGGTCAGGATGGTTCTATTGTCTGTACGTGCACCTTCGATTATTGCATTAATCCTGTCTTTTTTCTCATACACGTCCATGGGGGTGGGGGGGATCTCCGCCTTGGCCTCAAACTGTAGGAAGTTTGATCGATTGGTGAGGGCATGCATGGCCTGGATCGTTCTTTCAGTCCAGGCAATCTCAGGAACACCATGATCGTCGAGGTACCGTCCCGATATTGCAGAGATAATCCCCAGATAATTTGCCAGTATTGGCTTTGTACTTTTTTTTGCTATCTGAACGATCTGCTGGGAAACGGAATAGGGGTGGGTAAAGGTGAGTGGTGTGAGAATGCAAACGATGCTGTCAACCTCAACGGCCTCAAGCAGGATCTCGATGACCTCGGTGTAACGAACTGCCGTTGCATCCCCCAGGATATCGATGGGATTGGAGTGGCTCCAGGCAGCGGGAAGGTAATCATTGAGCTTTTTTAAAGTGGACGAAGAAAGATTGGCAAGTCGAAGCCCGATTTTTTCTGCATAATCCGCAGCCATGACACCGGGACCGCCTGAGTTCGTAAGGATCGCAACCCTGTCCCCCTTTGGGATAGGCTGATATCCCAGGGCTCTGGAGCAGTCATAGAGTGCTTCCAGGGTATCCACGCGATACACACCAGCCTGCTCAAAGGCTGCATCGTATGCTGTGTCAGATCCAGCGATACTTCCGGTATGGGAAGCGGCAGCCCGTGCTCCCGCATCGGTACGCCCGGATTTCAGCACAACGATTGGGGTGGTCTTGTTCACTCTGAGCGAGGTCTCGAAGAATTTTCTCCCGTCTTTCAATGACTCGACGTAGATGATAATACATTTTGTATTGGGATCATTGTTCAGATATTCCAGAAGGTCCGCATCGTCGATATCCGCTTTGTCACCAACACTGATGAAATGGGAAAAACCGATGTTCTTCTCCTTTGCATAATGAATGGCCGCGGTACAGAGTGCTCCGGATTGTGAGATAAGGGATAGAGGTCCGAGCTGGACCATCTCGTCGGTGAATGTAGCATTGAGACGTTTGAAAACGTTCATACCTCCAAGGCAGTTGGGCCCAAGGATCCTGATCCCATACTTTTGAGCACGCATTACTACCTCTTCCTCCAGGCTTGCCCCCTCCTCCCCTATCTCTGAGAAACCCGCTGATATAACGATGACTCCTTTGACTCCCTTTTTTCCACACTCGTCAATGACATCAGGGACATATTTACTTGGGATGGCAATAACTGCAAGGTCGATGGTCTTCTCCGGGATGTCAAGAATGGACGGATAGGTGGGGATTTCCAGGTTCAGCTCTCTGGTGTTCACAGCATAGATCTTTCCCTGATACCCCTCGATGCGATATGATCCGTGCAGCCTTCCATAGAGCAGGTTCCGGATTGCTGAATGACCGACGGTATCCTCCCGGTCAGATGCCCCAATGATCGCTACTGTCTCTGGATTGAAAAGGGTATGTATGTTCTTGTCCACTTGGTTCACATTTTTGTCTCCTGGAAGTACATAATGTGGGATATCTTTTGATAGATAAATGTTTGTTCGATTTCAAAAACCAATCCATGACATTCCAGGCGCAAAGCCCTGAAATTTGAAACGCACAATGCGGCTTCCATAGGAAAATATACCATTTCCATTACACGTTCTTATTTAAAGGAAAGGGAAAAGCATATTAATGAAAATCATCTTGTTGGTTTTGGACGGGCTCGATGCGTTTGGTTGTTAGAGTGCATCCCATCCCCCCTCTACTGGGCCTTTTTCACATTAACCGGGCTCGTCCTACTCCCTTTTGAAGTAAATAACCAAAACATTGATTTTGTTTGAACTGTCTATTTTTTCATCAGAATTGTATTTTGGTCAATAAGCTTCATCATGAACCAATAGAATGAACTTTCAGGAAAAGCAAAAACTTTGCTTACAGATCAAGGTGGGTTGAGATCACATCGTCGATAACGGTACGGGCTTGTGTTCGTGCCGAATTCGGAACGAAGACCCTGAATTTCCAGTGATCGAGCTGGGCCTTTTCCATGATGGATATGATTTGCGATAGGGAACGGGCTGGGACACGTTCTCCACTTTGCAGACGTATGATTATCCGTTTCGTATTCAGGGAGGGGGGGAGGGGGCAATCGACGATCACGCACTCCGGAGGGATTTTCAGATGCCCGGCAATATCTGTTTCGATCTCACGTATACGCTCTTTGGTAAGTGTGTGTCGAAGTCCCTGCAGAATATCTTCTGAGGATGGATCTGTGAATTCTGCGGAAGGGGGGACCTTCATATGATCATCCCCAAGAAGGTGACTCAGGGATTGTTCCCATCCACGCTTATAGAGCTTGCGTCCGTCAATATCCTTCATGATACCCGCAGCAGGGGTGTTGGAATGCCTGAGATACGAAACAAGATCAATATCATCCATGAGCCAGAGATCTTCGATGCCAATGTCGCCGTTGAGATTTTCATTTAGATTTCCAATGGGATTTCCAATGAGATCCCCGTTGAAATCCCCATTAATATCCTCATCATGATTTCCATTTCGATTCTTTTTCTCATTTCTAATGGTAAAACCATGTTCAAGTGAGATCTCAATTGCCCGTGAAATCATCCGTTCGGCGGATCTGGCTGTGTGGTGGTAGTATACATATGGATACATCATGAACCGTGCAAGAAGAAGTGCTTCCACCGCCCCCAGGCCCGCCTCCCTGAAAATAAGCTGATTATCATCAAGTTCCATCACAGCGGTGAGCCTTCCAGAATCGAGTGCCGTCGATACGCCTGTATAATGGGCATCCCGCAAAAGATAGTCCATACGGTCAATGTCGATCTCTGATGAGATAAGGGGGGAAAAGTAGGAACGACCAAGGATCGTTTCAGCGATCTCTTTGGGTTCTACACCAAAAGAGGTGAGGCTATCTGCAATTTTTCCCTGAAGGATCATGCTGGCGCTTCTTTCTTCATGGGTGGTGCCTCCAATGGATTCCATTATGTGGGAAAGAGGACCGTGGCCTATATCATGGAGCAGGCCAGAAAGGGTAATGATATTGGTATCATACTCAGGCAGATTCAGCATCCGTGAGACAGTTGCCCCAAGATGATATACCCCCAGTGAATGCTCGAACCTGCTGTGATGAGCACCGGGATAGACGAGGTAGGCCATACCAAGCTGCTTGATCCCGTGAAGCCTCTGAAATATGGGAAGGTCGACAATTGAGAGTGCCTTTGGATCAAGGGTTATGTAGTTATGAATCGGGCATCGGATCCTCTTCATGGCTATACCATCAGGACAAGAATATTTCATTTTTGAAATTCGGATGTGTTGATAATATTTGAATTTGCTTCCCAAAAAAGGTATAAATATCCAATCTCCTATCCCGCCTCATGATCACCTGCCCCGTTTGCAACAGCACACTGGATGAAATGGGACATCCTCAGGTCAAATGCCCCAACTGTGGCACCATTATCGATACTAATCTTTCACCAGGCGCTCCGGATAGAAGGCCTCAGGGATACCCCCCGCGCCCCGGGACCATACCCGGGAGCCAGACACATATGCCCTCTTCATATATTGCCCCGCCTGGATTCCATGGGTCGCATACCATTCAGCATGCAGGTCTTTTGAAACGCGCAGTCGCTTTTATAATTGATTTCTTAATAATTGGCGTCATCACTTCTCCTTTTTCCGTCCTTTTTTTCGGGGTACCCTCACTTGATGAACCGATTAATCTCGACTCATTGTTCAGCATGGAAACCCTGCTTCAGTCCTTGCTTGCATTGGCTATTTCCCTTCCTTACTTTATCTATCTCGAAGGGTCAAGGCAACAGACAATCGGGAAAATGGCACTTGATATCATCGTTGTGAAGGAGGACCTCACCTCAATCGATTTCAATGAGTCCTATGTCAGGAATGGCGTGAGATTTCTCTATGAGATTCCATTGATACAATTCGTAATTTATTTCATAGACGCTGTGCTTATCTATTCAGATGACCAAAGGATCGGAGACAAGTTCGCTCATACGTATGTCGTTGAGAAGAGTTTCTTTGATTACACGAATGTCCAAGCCCGACTTTCGCAGCCAATGACCAGACCCCCAGAGCGGCCTGACGACTACTGAAATGCATTGAACGGGAGCATGCTAAAATATCCGTATTGTTTCAAAATTTGTGCAATGCTATGCATCGAAAAATTTAACATAGCAATGTGTGAATAAGCCAGCATGATTAGGTGTCCATCTTGCAACGCCTTGTTGAATGAGATGAATCTTTCCCAGGTACGATGTCCAAGCTGTGAAACAGTCATCGATGTCAATTTCGGAACCACTCCCTCCCCTCAATATCGTTATCCCGCGTATGTTCCCACCCCAGGCTATCATCACCGATCACCTCCTCGGCCTCCTATTGTTTCCCCTGATGCCAGAGGATGTTTTCCCATGGCAAGTAAACCCCAGGTCGATATCTTCGACTCGACACTTGACTCCTTCAGGCTGTACAGGAAACACCTTTCGTCATTCTTTCAATTTTGGACAATTCCAACATTGATCACCGTCATATGTGGAATGATGATCATATATTTTAGTGATCTGGCTGGAAGATCCTCCCTTTCGGAATTCGAATACTTTCTCTTCCTCATCCTTTTTTCGATCCTGACATTTTCGGTCAACACTCTTTTCTCTGGCGGAATAATTGCCATGACTCATGAAGCGATGAGAGGAAATACCCCATCTGTAAAAATGGCTTACGATGTCATGGTAAAAAAGGGGTGGAGGATCCTCCTCACAGGTCTTGTAATCGGATTTATGATAGGCTTTGGAAATATTCTTTTTTTTCTGGGCATGCTCTTCTGCTACTGGTATATCTTTGCTGTCTGCGCTGTGACCCTGGAAGGGTACACTACCATCCAGGCTATGGATCGATGCAAGAATTTTTCTGAAAGTCAGAATGTTGCTTGGTTCATTGGAATTCTGGTAGTCATGATATTCGTAATTTTCCTTGTGTGGTTCATGGTATATTATAGCCTCATAACCTACGTCCGGATTGATCTTCCCTATCTGAATATCATTCTCCTTGGTTTCTTCTTCTGGATCAGCGCACCGTATATTTTCGTTGCAATCGCCTACTTCTACATAACCGGTCAGGACTTGAATAACAGACCATTCGATGCGTTAGATCCCCCAATTGGAGGTGAAAATCCACCTCTCGACCAGCCTGCCGGCAGACCAGATGATTATTGAGGTTTCATAACCTTTCTGGGTGAAAGAATGCTTTACACTGTTCAGCAGGGTTCTGAGAGAAAACGACCTTTGAGTCCGGGAGCAGACAGCTTTTATAAGTTCTATCCTGAAACCGATGATCCATGAGTACAATGATCCCAACATCGGTCTCTGATCGTATCCCCCGTCCTGCAGCCTGGTGTACTTTGTTTACAGCAGGATACACATACGCATACATTTTTCCCTTGGTATAGCCGAATTTTCTTGAATAGTACCCAATAAGTTGATCCACGAACTTGGAAGGAGGAACCAGGGGTAGACCTACGACGATGATGGTCTTCAGTGCATTTCCGGAATAGTCCATACCCTCGGAAAGTGATCCGGCCTGGACACCCCAGAGCATGGCACGGTAATTGCCATGATCCTTGGTCATCTGTGAAAAGAGAGCGTTCTTTTGCTCCTTGTTCATACCCCGCTGTTCTTTGAAAATTCTCCACATTGGATTGATAGGAAATCTGTCCCAGATCTGTTCAAGGAGATGATAGGAGGGAAAGAAGACCGCAGTATTCTCATAGGCGGCATTAGCAACATCAGAAACCTGATTTGCAATGGTTGTGAACATTTTATCCCCCCGCTCGGTGTATTTCGTTGTGACTGATGTTGATACGACCATAAGCCGATTCTCCGGGGGGAAAGGGGATGGGTATTCCTTACAGAAAACAGGTCTATCGGTTTCCTGCGCTCCCAGGATGTCCGCGTACATGGTAGTGGGAAAGAGGGTGCCGCTCATGAAGATCGCGGAATTGGCCTTCCGAAGAATGGGGATGGACATCAGGGATGGGTCCAGTAGCTGATATTTCACGGCGGGAGTATCCTTTTTTGTTAGTGTTCTGGCAGTTGCGGAACCCGAGAGCCAGCCCTGGAAGAATTCTGCTATTTGGCTGAGGGTGTGAGTCTGCTTCTGCTGGATCTCGATCTCACCAATAGTCCGGAGCTTGGTGAGGAATACGCCCAGTGGCATTTTCTCATCCAGTGTCTCATTCAGTGTGCGGTTGATCCCTTTAACCAGAAATGATTTCTCCACGAGGATCTCGGTATCATCCTCAAGTCGTGCGAGTTCCTCGTTCAGATAGTCTCCGATCCTGACCAGATGTGTATAGAGGATCTTGTCATATGACTGCAGGACGCGGGCACCCTCCCTGAGGATGTACATTGTCAGTGTCCCCGAGAGATGGTCGCGGATCCGTCCGGGTAGATTATGGGCTTCATCCACGATCATGATAATGTCCGAGATATCGGCTTCAATCTTGTTCAGAATGGTTTCCGAAGCATCTGAGAAAATGTAATTGTAATCACACACGATTACCTGTGCATCAGAGGCAATCTCAAGAGCCGCCTTGTGAGGGCACACACCCTGCTTGGTGGCGATGTCTTTGATCTCTTCCACATGGTGAATGGTATCCGAAAGATAGGAGTTGAGATTTTCATCAGTCCTCAGATAGGGGCATGCCTGAGCCTTCGTCTCTAACGAACAGAGCATACTGAATACTGCATGATACTCTTGTGCAATATCGCGGGGGCACATGGCCTGTTTCGAGATGACATCAGCAACCACGATTTTTCTGCCGTGGCGTTCTTTGATAAGTCGGAGTGTCTCGATAGCAATTCGGTGCTGAGATTGTCTCGGGGTCATGAAGAATACTTTCATATCCCGTTCATATCCAACCTCCAGCGCAGCGGCAAGAACTGCTGCAGTTTTCCCGATGCCAGTAGGTGCATGAGCGAATAAAATGCCACCCTGGGAGAGGGCATCCCTGGCATCCCGATACAATGTATCCTGGCCCTTCCGTATCGTCTTGAAGGGGAAGAAATCCTTCATGGAATGGGCACGGATGTTAGTGTATTTGAGGTTTCTGTACGATCAATTCAGAACCAATGCTCTAATTTGAATCGTCTGAAATTTTCGATCTTCTCACAACAGAACCTTCAATGGCGACCGAAGAACGGTTTTCGTGACCCTTCAAATCAATTGCTATATCCCCAGGATAATTATCTGTAGTGTTATCGTCTTTGTTATCGTCTTTGTTATCGTCTTTATCCTTGTCATCGTCTCCATCGGGTAGTATGGTACTCCTGTTGATGACACTATCGTGGATTTCGATATTGGTGATATGAATAGGGGAACGATCATTATGAGAGTGTGGATGGATCTCGCCTGATGCCACCGTACGTCCATGATCTGCCACCATACTGTGTTGTGCCTTTCCAGTATCGCTCCCGGTCCGTGATGCTAACATTTCAGAAACATGGGAATCTTCGAGACCGCTTTTCTTCTTGCCGAAAAACCGTTTGAGTATCTCATCATACCCTATTTTCAGTGCAAATAAGAGTACTGCGATGATGATCAGCCATTCGTTCCATCCCAAGTATATCACTCCTATATATCGTCGTTCCACACAACCACACCTTCGTATTTATAATTTCGTGGTAATTTCTGATTATTACACAAATAGTCTGATAATTCGATAAATTTTCGAAATTTGTCTTTCCCAGTATGGGTTTTCAGCTTCGAACAGCGCAAATTTAATAAAGTGTCACTGGGGTTTGCAGGAAGCTGAATTCATTACTACTATGCAGGCAAGATAGAATAACACGCATATTTTGTGTAATATTCGGCGAGGGGAGGGGCAACATACAAGACGGAGGAATTCGAAATGGGACTGTTTGATAAATTAAAAGGAGAGCTCATAGACATTATCGAATGGCTGGACCCATCACAGGATACGATGGTACATCGATTCGAACGGTACGGGAATGAGATAAAGAACGGAGCCAAGCTTACCGTTCGGGAATCACAGGTTGCCGTTTTTGTCAGCTCGGGTCAAATCGCCGATGTGTTTACACCGGGAATGTACACTCTCAAAACAGAAAATATGCCCATCCTGTCAACCCTCAAGGGGTGGAAATACGGATTTGAAAGTCCCTTTAAAGCAGAGATCTACTTTGTTAGCACCAAACGTTTCACTGACCAAAAATGGGGAACCAAAAATCCGATCATGTTGAGAGATCCCGAATTCGGTCCTGTTCGTATTCGTGCCTTCGGTACGTATGTCATCAAGGTTAACGATGCAGCAACGTTCATTCGCGAGATCGTCGGCACGGATGATACATTCACAACTGAGGAGATCACCAAGCAACTGCGAAATCTCATCGTTTCCAGATTCGCTGATATCACTGGAGAGAGCAAGATACCGGTACTGGACATGGCAGCGAACTACGATGAACTCGGAGAGTATGTAACCGAGAGGATACAGGAGGATTTCACTGCCTACGGGATCGATATAACCAAACTCCTGGTTGAAAATATCTCCCTTCCACCGGCAGTTGAGGAAGCACTTGACAAACGCACATCTATGGGAGTGCTCGGAAATCTCAACCAGTATACCCAGTTCCAGGCTGCAAATGCAATGGAGAAGGCTGCGGAAAATGAAGGCATGGCAGGCGGAGGAATGGCAATGGGAATGGGATTTGCAATGGCTAATCAGATGGGTCAGGCAATGAGCCCTCAGCAACAGCAGCAGACACGCCATGGTCCTCCCGCACCTCCACCTCTTCCCACCTCCAAGATGTATCATGCTGCCATCGACGGGCAACAATCCGGACCCTATGATACTAACACCATGAAGCAGCAGATCCAGAGCGGACGAATAACCGAGGATACTCTCGTGTGGGCTGAAGGAATGTCAGGGTGGAGAAAGGCAGGGGATGTTTCCGAACTTGCCTCATTATTTTCTTCCGTACCGCCTCCCCTTCCCCCGCCATAGGCTGGAGCACAATGAAAAATCTCATGAGACAGGAGAAGTGATCGTATGGAAGATGCTGCATTTGAAACTACTGATGAAAGCTGGGATGCCGAAACGGATGAGACCGCTGGTTTAGAGAAATCCTTTAAATGTAAACAGTGCGGGGCAAAGATGACCTTTGTTCCTGGGTCAACTTCTCAGAGGTGTCCATACTGTGAACACGAAAACGAGATCCCGCAGAGCGAAGAGGATATCGAGGAACTTGATTTTCATCAATATCTTGCAGGAAAGGCAGGGGCAGAGGAAATGGAAGAACGGCTCACAATTAAATGTGACGGATGCGGAGCTGAATCTTCCTTCGATGAGAATATCACGTCAAAGCAGTGCCCATTCTGTGGTATGGATATCGTAGCAACTGCCAAATCGAAAAAACAGATAAAACCCAAATCTTTGCTTCCCTTCCATATTGACAGAAAGGAGGCTCAAAAACGGTTCAGGGATTGGATCAGCAAACTCTGGTTCGCCCCAAGCGCCCTGAAAAAAATGGCGTTGGGAGGTGCCGGGCTCAATGGGATGTACGTTCCCTACTGGACCTATGATTCTGATACCACCACCTTTTACAGGGGTCAGCGTGGAACGTATTACTATGTCAATGAAACCTATACGACCACAGAGAATGGGAAACGTGTTACGAAAACCCGTCGGGTTCGAAAGATCAGATGGACCAATGTGAGTGGAACGGTTTGGAATAATTTTGATGATATACTGATCCTGGCCAGTAACTCGCTTCCAAAGAAGTATGCTGAAAAACTCGAACCCTGGGATCTTGAAAATCTGACAGGTTATCAGGATGAGTATCTCAGCGGATTTAGAGCAGAGAGTTATCAGATCGATATGGAGAAAGGGTTCTCGGCAGCAAAAGGAAAGATGGCCAAGAAAATCGACAAAACCATCCGACGGGATATCGGAGGGGATGAGCAAAGGATCAGCAGCAAAAAAACACGGTATGATAACATCACCTTCAAGCATCTTCTTCTTCCCATTTGGATCAGTGCCTACAACTTCAAAAATAAGGTCTACCGATTCCTGGTGAATGGAAGGACCGGAGAGGTGCAGGGAGAACGGCCCTGGGATTACCTCAAGATTGCTCTTACCGGAATTGGAATTGCTGCCATCATAGGTGCTATCTATTATTTCGCATATATGTGATACTAAAATACCATCCTGACATTCGATTCAAAGTGAAGTCGAACTCAGAAAACGTATCCCACTCTTAACGATGCGGCAGATATATAAATAATGTCATACTTCTCACTTCAAACAGATTCCAGAGGTGTTGGTATGGTAAACCCACGTTTTGATGAGAACAGAGCTTCAAATGGATACTATGATGAAAGGGATGAAGAATATCGGAGATATGGTTCGAATTATACCGGTGATCCCCATCATCACCCTCGTTACGCCACCCCACATGACGCTCACGTGCCGTATTCCGGAGCTTTATCGAAGTATTTCAAATATTTCCTTATAGGAGCTATCCTTTTTTTCCTTGGCGGCATTGTCCAATCATCAATTTATTTCGGTGATTCGTATTCGAATGATGTAGGCGATGTTTTTGCAATAACAATGATTCTTATGAACATCGGTTTACTCATCTGCGCATATGGCTTTGCTCTCGGAGGATTCAAAGACCCAAACTTGACATTTGAGGAGCGTATGTCTTTCATCAAGGCATCAAGCATCTGCATTTTGGCTGGCGCAATTCTCAATCGGTTCTTCTTTCTTGGACCATACTACTAAGATTCGTATTACCGCCAACAAGCGTTGCGGCCATTTTCACCCTTGAGATATGAAGAG
>CAZTGJ010000065.1:0-13357 GCA_964613025.1 uncultured Thermoplasmata archaeon
ATCATTCTGGAAAGAGAAATGATGGGATTGTATTCTTGCAGATTCCTACAGGCTACTATAGGAATTCAATTCCATGCGGGCACAACATCCCCAGGATATCCGAATGATCAGAATGTCATTGAGAACAATACCCTCCTGAACAATGGAATAAACATTCCCTATCGCTCAGAGTACCGGCAGAAAGTGGTGAACAATACTGTTGATGGGAAAAAGGTCTATTATCTCCACGATGTGCATGGTACTGAAGACAACCCGGTGGTGATCGAAAACGACGCAGCCACGGTTTTTCTCCATGACTGCTCATATATTGAAGTGAGGAACAACACTCTTAACGATGGAATAACCGGTATCGACGTGAGCAACAGCAACCATATTTCGATCCATGATAATGATATTGGCAGGAATAAGTGGTCTGGTATTTTCATCTGCTCTTCTGATATTTCGGTTTTCGACAATCAGATTTATGACAATATGAATGGAGTTCATCTTGAAACGTATTATACCGAGTGCAGAAATATCGCTATCTTCGATAATGAGATATTTGGGAATTCGGAATATGGTGTCCGGTGGGGTGGATCGGATTACAACATTGATGCCAGTGGTAATTGGTGGGGAGATGAATCAGGTCCTTATCATCCTGAAAGAAATCCCAGCGGAAAAGGTGATTCAGTTTCAAACCATGTGGACTTTGAACCATGGTTGATGGAGGATGGGAAAACTCAGAATGTCGGGGGGAAATCGGATGGTGAGGAATCGATAATTCTTCCTGTTATCATTGTTACCATCGGAACCACAGGATTGCTCGCTGCCGCATTCTATAGAAACGATTTGCGTATTGTGTTCTATTCCGCCCTTCTCCACCCCTTGTATACGAAATTGGGGAAGGACATCATCCTCGATCAATCATGCCGACAGAGAATATTCTCCTGCATCAGCCAAAATCCGGGAGCGAATTATTCCCACCTCAAGAGGGAACTCAACCTTGGGACCGGTACCCTCGTTTATCACCTGAGCGTGCTGGAAAGGGAGGGATATATCAGGACCGGAAAGACCATGGGCCGAAGGACATATGTTCCCCGGGATGCCGATCACAATCCAGAGATGATTCCCACAGCGGATCTTTCTCCGAATCAACAAGCCATACATGATCTCCTCAAAGAGCAAGGACCTGCGACACGGATCTCGATCGAAACCACCCTCTCCATTTCCCGCCAAACGGTGTATTATAATATCAACAGGCTCATAATGCGCGGTCTTGTCGAATCGTCGGGCAGAGGTCGAAATTCTCTCTGTAAACTCAAGGATCAAACCTGAATCATTCTATTGGATCTCCAAATATCCACCTCACGATCAATGTTCAATGATCCAATGTACTCTTGGAACTGTGATTTCATCATTCCCCCACCCCCCCCTCCCCTTTCCACAATTCAACCCCTTTTTCCTTCACTTCCCTACTCCTTCCTCCCCCACCCCCCCCTTCCATTCACCTGACTCCTTCCCCGTCTTCCAGACACGCTCACTCCTTCCCCTCCTCATTTCCTCCATTCCGTTCCTTCTTCCCCTACCAATTCTCCTTTTTCATGGCAGTAAATTATTAGTACCCCCTTGTACATTGCAGGCAGGGGTCGATCATGAAAACATTCACAACACGAGTCCGAGCCCGCTACTGCGAGACCGATGCGGCAGAGGTTATCTACTACGGAAGTTTCCTTCACTATTTCGAGGTGGGGAAGATGGAGATGTTCCGGGATCTGGGTATTCCCTACCGCAAGGATATTCCCATCGTAGAGACCAAGTGCGAATATCCGGCACCAGCGTATTTCGATGACCTGGTGGAGATCAGGAGCCACTTCGACGAGATCCACGACAAGGGGTTCAAGATCCATTCCAATGTGTACCGTGTCGAAGATAACGGGGAGTTCACCCTGGTGGGAACGGGATATACAAAGCACATCTTCATCGACGAGAACAGGAAGCCCACCAGACTTCCGGATTACTACTGGGATACTTTTGAGAAGATCAAGGACGAATAAGCCTATGGAAAAGGACATGTCCCATTCACCTTCCCCCCCCTCACCCCTCCCTGCTCCAAAGATCACGAAGTATAGCAAGCTCATCGATTTCCATGTTCATGTGGGGAGGCAGGAGGACTGGCATCCCTGGGTGAACGACTTCCTCAGACAGGAAAATCCCACTCTTTTCCAGGGAGATAATTTCAACAGGACCATGACACCGGAGGGATTGGACAATCTGCTGGAACAGAACGGCATCCGGAAGGCTGTTATCTTAGCCGAATATTCGCCCCTCACTACTGGCGTGGTGACCAATGAATACGTTCACGAGTTCTGCAAGGGAAGGGAGCGGTTCATTCCATTTGCATCCCTAGATCCAACCGGGGAAACAGCACAGGATGGGACCATAATCCAGAGATCAGATGCCCTTAGGTCAACTGCAAATCCACATCCCGACCTTCCGGAGATCCTTGAATCATGCGTTCAGGACATGGGATTCAAAGGCCTCAAACTCTACCCCCCCTACCAGCACTTCTATCCCAACGATCCCAAGATGTATCCTCTCTACGAGAAGGCAGTGGAACTGAACATTCCCATTATGTTCCACACCGGATCATCCATCTACCGGAATTCAAAAATCAAGTACGGGGACCCTATTCATCTCGATGAGGTGGCCGCCGATTTCCCTGAGCTGAAGATCATCATGGCCCACAGTGGGCGGGGATTCTGGTACGACCGTGCATTCTTCCTTTCACGGATTCACAAGAACCTGTACATGGAGATCGCAGGTCTTCCTCCAAAGAAGTTGCTTGACTATTTCCCCAATTTGGAGAAGAATGCGGATAAAATACTATTCGGATCCGACTGGCCGGGGGTGGGGGGGATCGGGGCGAACGTGGAAGCGATCAGATCGCTGCCTCTTAGGAGGGATACCATCGAGAATATCCTCTGGAGGAATGCAGCACGGGTCCTTGGGATCGCGTGATGATGTCCGCCATCGTCAAAATTGATCATCAATAAACATTTAAATGGTCGGCCTGAGAAGATGGACAATGTCGCAAAAAGGAAAAACAAGGTGTCCGCCTATCATTGTCATCGTAGCCCTTATCCTTTTTCTCCTTTCCCTCCCCTCAGCCCAAGCCGCTCCTCTCTGGACCGAGTATGGAACGGTTACAGCCAGGATAGAGGACGTCAGATATGAAGAGTCCATTTACGAAAATCAGACCCACACACGCACATATTACACCATTAAGATCATCTACTTTCATGATTTCAAAGATAACTTCAAGACAGATCGAGCAAGCAGAGGAGACGTCATTGAAGGTCTTGTGATGGGCCCAAATAGTGATCTTGATTGCGAAGAAGGAGAATACATCACAACTGATCTGGTGTACTTCCAGGATGAATGGAACGCTCATTGGGACCTCGAAAATGTTGAGGGAACCTCAAATCCATATGTTCCGATCACATTTTGGTGCTTTGGAGTAATTATTACTCTATTTATTCCATTTTACTACCACAAAAAACGAAAGAGAGAAGCTGAGGCGAAAAAGGATTAATCTTTGAAATCGTGATGGGAGTTCTTCCGTTCTCACCTATTCACTCACGACACAACATCTCTTTCAATGAGAATTTCTTGATCTTCGAGGACCCCGTCTTCGGAAGTTCATCCAAGAAATAAACCTTCTTCGGAGCCTTGAACCGGGCCATCCTCTCTTTACAGAAATCGATGATCTCCTGTTCAGATGGACCGCACCCTCCGCCTTCCCCCCCGTTGGTGTTGGCCCCGTCCTTCAGCACCACCCCTGCCGCCACCCGCTCCCCCCACACTTCATCAGGTAATCCGACAACCGCCGCTTCGAACACATCAGGATGGGAGTACAGCACATCCTCAACTTCCACCGAATAGACATTCTCCCCACCTGTGATGATCATATCATCCGCCCGGTCCACGATGGTCACGTATCCTTCAGCGTTCACTACCGCCAGATCCCGGGTATGAAGCCAGCCGTCCACGATCCGCTCCGCTGTTATCCCGGGATCATTCCAGTAACCCGGGGTAATGGTATCTCCCTTGACGATGATCTCCCCCACTTCCTCCTCGTCCTTTCTTACTTCGGTTCCGTCTTCCCTTACCACCTTAAGTTGAACTTCATGAAACGGCCTGCCCGTGGTCACAAGATACCGCAACCGCTCCTCAAAGGGAAGCTCATTCATCCAGTTCTCAAGAAGGGACATCGTGAGGAAAGGGCTCGTTTCCGTGAGACCGTAGGTCTGGATGTACTGGCATCCGAAGACATCGATGACCTTCCTCACTACCTCCCTGGCTATGGGAGCCCCCCCACTCATGATCAAGCGCATGGAATCCAGATCGTACATGCTCTTCGCACTGTCGGCATTCCTATCGTGATAATTGACTAGGATGTTCAGCATGGTGGGGATGAGATTGCTCAGGGTGACCTTGTGCTCCTGAATGGTCTCCAGCATGAGCTTCGGCTCGAAGGACGGAATGATCACATGGGTCCCTCCTATCATCGTGATGGACCATATAGCCCAGGCATCGGCGAGGTGGAACATTGGCGAGACGTGGAGCCACCGATCCTCTGATGTGAGATCCAGCTCCTCGATAGTGCCCTGGGCATGGGCAAGATTGTTCCCATGGGTGAGGATGACCCCTTTGGGGTTTCCCGTGGTTCCGCTGGTGTAGTAGATCTGTGCCATATCCTCATCTGATTCAGCTATTAATTGAGCCACACTCGAATTTTCAGGAGGAGTTTTATCACTACCCTTCACGAGATCCTCGAAATGAAAGACAGCAACACCGACTTCCTCCAGGACTTCCAATCCTGTCCTTTGGCTCGTCCAATTTCCTCCTTTGTCTTTCTCTCCGCATAAGATAACACTTTCGACGAGGGGGATCATCCGGATGTTATCATAGACCCAGTCCGTGAACTTCGATTGAACGCAGAGCACCTTCGCTCCGGAGTGGTTGAGAATATAGATGAAATCGTCGGGTGACAGCCGGTAGTTCATGGGCACGATCACCGCACCCAGTCTGGCCGCTGCAAAATAGGTTTCCAGGAACACGTGGCAGTTCTCATGGATCATAGCCACCCGATCTCCCTGCCTCAGCCCCATCAATTCCTGCCCCATTCCCCCCTCCTCCTGCCCGACTCCCATCCTCCTCAGATTGTCCGCAAGATTGTCGACCCTGGCTTTCAGAACAGCATAGGAACTTTGGTAGGTCCCGCAGACAACAGCTCGTTTTTCTGGATCTCGTTCAACAGCGTTTCTGAGGAGTTCATAGAGTGACAATCGGTACAACCTCCAGTCCCATGGATGGAATCATGAGTTATAATCATTGTTAGTGTGAGTCAATATCATCATTACTGGTGAGAGTCAATAACATTGTCACCCCAATCTTAAAATAGTACGGTTGCTCATCGCCAGATTCAATTCTACAGCGAGCGGATACACATGGACCTGGACGGAAGAAATGCTATTGTCACCGGCGGAAGCATGGGTATTGGTGCGGCCGTTGCGGTAAAGCTGGCAGAGGACGGAGCCAACGTCGCGATCAATTTTCGAAGACATGATGCCGAGGCACGGGAGGTTGCGACAAAGATCGAAGCACTGGGCAGGAAGGCACTGGTTGTCCAAGCAGATGTTGCGATTTCCAAGGACGCGGAAAAGATGTTCGAGCAGGTCCTTGAGACATTTGGCGGTCTTGACATTTTAGTGTGCAATGCAGGGATCAACAGGGACAAGATGATCTGGAAGATGAGTGAGGACGACTGGGATCGTGTCATCAATGTGAATCTCAAGGGGTATTTCATCTACAACAAGCAGGCAGCGCGTGTTTTCAAGGATCAGCGGTACGGAAAAATCGTGAATATCACGTCAATAAACGGAATGCGGGGAAAGTTCGGACAGACGAATTACGCGGCGAGCAAGGGGGGGGAGATCGCCCTGACCAAGTCCCTGGCAAAGGAGATGGGCAAGTTCAATGTCAATGTGAACGCCATCGCACCGGGAATGGTGATGACCGAGATGGCAAAGAAGATACCGGCGGAGTTCCTGAACAAAGCCCTGGACGAGACCGTCCTTGGAAGGATCGCGGAACCCGAGGATATTGCCAACGTGGTTTCATTCCTGTGCAGCGACAGGTCCCGTCATATTACTGGAGAGATCATCAAGGTGGACGGGGGCCAGTATATATGAAAGTCGGCGTTGTGGGCATTGGCCACGGAAAATTCGGACGGAGGAGCGATGCAACGGTCCAGGAGCTGGCATTCGAGGCATTCAGACTGGCACTGGAGGATTCCGGGAACCTGGGGAGAAAGGATATCGATGCCACCATTATTGGCTCGGTTCCGGAATACCACAAGCAGCGGTCCCTTCCCGGAGTGGTTGCTGAATATCTCGGAATGAACGATCAGCCCACCTGGCTCACCGAGGCGGCCTGCGCGTCCAGCAGTGCAGCGATCAGGAGTGCGATCATGGCGATCAAGTCCGGGATGCACGATGTGGTTGCGGTGCTCGGCGTCCAGAAGATGACCGAGCTGGAGACCCCCGAGCTTCTTGCCCTCATGGGTCGCGTGGGGGATGTGCAGTGGGAGTCCATCTTTGGGACAACATTCCCTGGATATTACGCATTCTATGCCAATCGGCACATGCATGAGTTCGGCACTACCCATGAACAGATGCTCAAAGTGGCCGTAAAGAATCATCACTACGGGACCATGAACACAAAGGCCATGTTCCGGAAGGAAATATCCCTTGAGAGGGCACTTAATGGACCCCAGGTGGCCCATCCGTTCACGGTGTTCGACTGCTGTGCAAATGCGGACGGAGCGGCATGTCTCATCTTTGCAAACGAGGAGAAGGCCAGGAAACTCCATGATACCCCGGTCTGGATCGAGGGCTTCGGATGTGCTTCTGCGGCGATGTCCCTTCTGCGCAGACCGGACCTGGTGAGCATCCCCAGTGCAAAGGAAGCCTCACGGCAGGCCTATCAGCAGGCAGGGGTGGAACCGAAGGACATCAAGGTTGCCGACGTGCATGACTGCTTCACCATTGCGGAGATCCTTGCCTACGAGGACGTTGGTTTCTGTGAGAAGGGGGAGGGAGGGAACTTCATCGAGGAGGGCCAGTCCTACATCGGAGGAAGGAACCCGGTGAATGTTGACGGCGGCCTGAAGGCAAAGGGGCATCCCGTTGGAGCGACCGGAACATCCCAGGCATATGAGATCGTGACCCAACTTCGGGGGGAGGCGGGGAAACGGCAGGTGGACGACGCCGACATCGGAATGACCCACAACGTGGGAGGGATCGGACAGTACACGTTCGTTCACATTTACAAACGTGAGGGAGTGTGAGAAAGAATGCCCTTCAAATGGTTTGGAAAGATAAGTTTCGTACCCTACACCAAGGTTACCGAATTCGCGGACGAGCTCAAGGATGGGAGGCTGGTTGGAACCCGGTGCAGGGCCTGCGGGCATGTTTCATTCCCTCCAAGGTCGGACTGCATCGAATGTCTGTCACCAGATTTTCAGTGGGAGGAATACAGCGGGAACTGCACGCTCAATACCTTTACTGTGATCCATGCGGCACCTACTGGTTTCGATGACATGGTTCCCTACTCAATTGGCATCTGTGATCTGCCGGAGGGAGGAAGGCTGCTTGGTTGGCTCAAGGATATTCCCGAGGATGAGATCGAGATCGGTATGTCCCTCAAGGTCGTACCACGGATATTCGAGGATATTCCGGAGATCAAGGTCTATTATACCCTGGAAAGGAATCCATAAGTGGTGTGCTGCATTACATTCAGCAGTGAGTAATTGCACGAACGCTACTTCCCCCCTACCTCTTGCCCCCCGCACCCCTCCTGGAGCGTTTCATCGTCATCGTCGTTTTCGTAATGGTTTTAATTTTCATCATTATCATCGTTTTCTTTGCACTATGTATCGTAGCCCTATTAGTTTTGGTTTGTGATAAGCAACCATTTTTAACTTCGGTGGGGCGGTGGTTGAGGGAGAGGGGTAGGGTGGGTGGGGGGCAGGGGAATTGAATGAAATGAGATGACGCTGTGGGGTTAATACCGGTGTGAAGATGGGAGGGTGGAGGCAGTGGAATAATATGACACTGTAGGCGATCATTGAATGAAGGGGGGGAGTGGTAGTATGGATGGTGTTAAATTTATTCTCGATTTAATCCCAGGAGAAGAGGACTTTCATTATGACAATAGCGGTAATTTGTCCCAATCAATTTATATATTTAGGTCCATTTTACCATTTATCGGTGAGAAAATTAGACTGTTCCACACACAAGAAGCCTTTGGTAAACAGATGAAAAATCTATTGCTTGCCATGAAGATTACGATGTACCTATTCATAGTGCTTGCCAGTGTCTTCTTGCTTCTCCTTGCTACCGGGGAGGCCAAGGGAAGAATCATCACTGTGGACGATGACGGCGGAGCGGATCATACCCGGATTCAGGATGCGATCAATGCAAGTGAGGACGGTGATACGATAAGGGTGTATGGGGGTACATATCATGAGAATGTGATCGTGAACAAGACTTTGACCATAATTGGGAACGGTTCGTCTCATGTGACCCTCGACGGTGGGAATGAATCCAGTACTATCCTTATCACTTCTGACTCCTGCAACGTCAGTGGTCTCCGTTTGATAAACAGCGGCTATACTACCATCTACGGCGGCATGGAAGTGGCCTCCGACAACAACAGGATATTCGACAACCATTGTACGGGGAACAGGTATGGTATCTGCCTGAAGAATGCCAGTTATAATATCATTTCCGGCAACAACTGCTCCGGCAACAACTACCACGGTTCCAACATTTCCAACTACAGGAACAGCGGCATTTTCATCTACGCAGGAAGCAACAACAATTCCCTCAACGGTAATAACTTCTCGAAGAACGGGAACTCGGGAATATACATCTCGAATTCACGTGACAATGAATTAGCGAACAATACCCTTTACTCCAACGAGGAACACAATATCGATCTTTCGGATGCCCCGGGTAGTGTATTGTACGGGAACAGGATGATCGGCAGCGGCATCACAATCTCGGGAGAATCCCTCGAGGATTGGAATACCCATGACATAAACATATCGAATCTTGTGAACGGAAGACCCGTATTCTACTACAGTAATGTCTGCAATTCAGAGGGTGACAGCACGGTCCCATCAGGAGCAGGTCAGGTCATTATCGCAAATTGTACAAACATCGTTGTGGAAGACCAGAACGCGGAAGATGGATTCGCAGAGATAATGGTGGCCTATTCCTCCCATATCAGATTGTCGAACAATTCATTCCCGGTTCCCGGTGAGGAAGAATACGGGTGGGACAGTATCCAATTCTTGCTATTGCACACCTCAGATTCCACCATATCCGACAACCGTGGAAACATTATCCTCATCTATTCCGGGAATAACTCACTGGAGAACAACAACTGCTCGAACATTACCGCAGGTATCGCTCTCTTCTTTTCCCACCAGAATACTCTCGCGAACAACTCATGCCGGGACAACGAAATATGGGGCATCTACCTTTGCGAGTCGAATAACAATACACTGGATAATAACACATGCTCTGGTAACGATAATGGGATATTCCTCGAATATTGCAGTCATAATATGCTCACGGGCAACATCATCACAGAGAACGTGATCGGAATTAAAAATAGATATTCCTCGAACAACACAGCCCGGTACAATACTATTCTCAACAACACTGATTACGGTATCGATGCTTCTTTTGACAGTTCCTATGCAATAAACGCCGCTCTTAACTGGTGGGGCTCGAACTTCGGGCCTTCACCGACCCAGCCTGAAAGGAACCCGTACGGCGAGGGTGACAGGGTCACGGACAATGTGGTGTTCGACCCGTGGCTCGGAAAAAATGACAGACCAGATCCGGGAAATCTCTCAACTCTCTACGTACTTGGCGTGGCACCAGACGGCGGCGACGGCTCACGGGAACGACCGTTCAGCAGCATCAGGTACGCACTCTATCATGCGCAACAGGGTGCGACAATCTATGTGTGGGAAGGTCTCTACCGGGAGAATGTGGTGGTGAATAAAACCGTGAACTTGATCGGCAATGGTTCCGCAGCTACAATCATAAACGGGAGTGGCACCGGTGATGCCGTGACCATAACCGCAAATAATGTGAACATCAAGGGCTTCAGGCTGGAGAATTCTGCAAACGGTTGGTTTGATGAACTGGCCGGGATAAAGATTCTATCCGACAATAATTTTGTTTTCGACAACAGCATGACATACAGTTCATACGGGATCCGTGTTTACGGGGCTGATAATAATTCCATAGAGAACAATAGCTGTTATAACAACTCCTATGGAATACTCATTTACGAATCCGACAACAATCATCTGGAAAGCAATAACTGCAGCTATAACTATTTGATTGGGATCCATATTTACAGGTCGCACAACAATTCAGTTGAAAACAGCATATATTACCGGAACCCGGATCGGGCAATAACCATTTCATACGATTCTTCAAACAACACAATAAAGAATACAACCTGCACAGGTTCTGATATTGGGATACGCTTATTTAAAAATGCACATGACAATTACATTCTGAACAATAGAATCGAAAATGGGGGGACCGGAATTTCCATCTCATATTCGAAAAACAATGCCATAATAAATAATCTTTGTTTCAACGGAAAAACCGGGATAAGCCTTTACGACTCGAGTGGCAACCTGATTAGAAACAACACTATCGACAGACATACTTATAATGGAATGAGGGTGAATTCTCACAACAACACAATAACCGGAAATAACATTCGAAACAATTCACAGTCTGGAATTCACTTTATTTCTTCAAAATATAACGTTGTCACTTATAATACCATCATCGGAAACCGGATTGGCATTTCAACCGAACATTATGTCAGGGAATACGACATCCACCACAACAGTTTCTACAATAATGTCGAGTTCGGCCTCTATGCCGACGAGGGGACGGAGGCGGTCGTCAACGCCATTCTAAACTGGTGGGGCAACGAATCCGGTCCCCACCATCCGACTGGGAATCCCACCGGGAAGGGGGACAATGTATCGGACATGGTCGAATTCGTGCCGTGGCTTACAGACATATATGAAGAATCACCAAAAACTCCCACAAGCCTCTATGTCCACGCAGCAGCGCCCCACGGTGGCAACGGATCGCTCACATCACCATTCAATACTATACAATCAGCCATTAGCGCGGCGCGTGCGGGTGTGTCGTTGCCAAGACTAACGATATTCGTGTGGGAAGGTATATATCACGAGAATGTTGTTGTTAACAAAACACTATCACTTATTGGGAACGGCAGCAAGGAATCGATAATCGATGGTGGTGACGGTGGTACAGTTGTTCTGATCAGTGCGAACGAAGTGAACATGAACGGGTTCGGTGTAACCGGGAGCGGCGGCGCGTGGCCCAACGCGGGGATAAGAGTGGAAGGAAGTCACACGATATTGTTCGAAAACGAATGCTGCGACAAGACTACGGGCATGGACATCAGGAGCGACCACAATATCGTTTTCAACAACGTTTGCACCAACAACAAAGATAATGGGATATTCTTCAGAGGGGAAAACAACTCGATCTTCGACAATGACTGTATTCACAACGACTGGTACGGCATCTTCTTCTGGGGAACGGACAACACGGTGTTCAACAACAACTGCACCGACAACCAGGTGGGGATTCATCTGCAAGGATACTCATTGGATGTAACATCCCACAACACCGTGTACAACAATGATTGTTCCGGGAACAGCGAATGCGGCATAAGAATTCTCTCGCACAGTCACCTCAACGTGATAAGGGACAACAACTGTTCCGAATGTGGGGAGGACGGCATCTATTCCAGCACCAGCAATTACAATATTATCCAGAACAATACCTGCATGAACAATGGCAGGAAAGGAATTTTCCTACATGTTTCATCATACAATGAGATATTGGGTAATACAATCTTCGGAAATGCAATCGGGATCGAGGTAGCCACTCAATCTTCAAATAACACGGCACATGAGAACCTCATCTTCGACAATTCGAAATACGGAATGAATGCGAATAACAATTACCGCATCATCTATGACAATAATGGAAGCTACCACAGGGAATATTTAATTGTTAACGCCACCCACAACTGGTGGGGTCACGAATCCGGTCCCTACCACCCGGTGAACAACACAGACGGAAAAGGTGACAATGTCACAGATCATGTCGAATTCGTGCCGTGGCTCGTGAGGGAAGAAGAGGAAAAAAAGCTTCCGGACCTTTTAATATTTACATTCTCAATAGACCCCACTTCTCCCGTAGAAGGCACAACCGCAACTCTAACAGCCGAGATCAAGAACATAGGGGATGCGGATGCAGAAAACATCTCAGTCTCATTCTATGACAACGCTGACGGGCGGCTTACGGCTTTTGTCTATATCGGGACAGTGAAGATACCCCAACTACCTGCAGGAGCGACATACACCGTGGAAGTTAAGTGGAACACTGCAGGCCAGCTTGGATTCAACCTCCTCTGGGTGACCGTGGACCCGGATAGCGAAATCCCAGAAAGCAATGAGGAGAACAACGAGTTTACCCGGAGTGTGCATGTAGTAGAGGCAATAGAAAGTGATGAAGGCCTCATTCCGACCCCACCATTACCATTGACGGCAGCAGTCATTGGCACCGTGGGAGTGGTCGCATTTTTCGCCATAGGAAACTATGAGCCCTGGAAGTTCAGGCTTTTTTCCCTGCTCATCCCACTCTACACAAGGATAAAGCCCAAAGCTATCGATGACTCAGAGGCCAGGGGTGAGATACTGGGCTACCTACGCCAGAATCCCGGAGCACACTTTTCCATGATCAAGAAAGACCTCAACTTTGGGAATAACAAGCTTACCCACCATCTTGACATGCTTAAAAAGAATAAGCGGATCAAATCTATGGACGATGGCAATAAGAAGCGATTCTATCTAATGGGTCACCGGATACCAGGGACATTGGGGGTGCATAAGCGGATCATCACCATCCTTACCCGCAATCCCGGGTTGAATCAGAAGAAACTAGCTGAAAAAATTAATATGCGCGAGAAAACAGTGGCCCACCACTTGAGAGACCTCACTGAAAGTGGGAAGGTGAAGATCGAGAAGAGGGGAAGAGAAAAACTCTGCACTATTATTGAAGAAGTTAATATTCATCCACAACCCATTATCCAGGAATCCGATTCTCCCAGATCTCCGATAAATTGACCACTTCTGCATTTGGAAAAAAAGACAATTATATATTCCGAC
>CAZTGJ010000066.1:0-13049 GCA_964613025.1 uncultured Thermoplasmata archaeon
ATTATAGAAATTATCACAGATTACATTATATTTTTCTAAGAAAACGCCTTATTTATAATTTTATTATAATCAAAATTGATTTGGCAAAATTAATTTATTGTTATAATTTTCAAATTTTTTCTAACAAATATTAAATATTCATATAACCTTTCAATATCACCACTACCATTAGCTTCTATTAGTTATAGTAGTTGAGGTGAACACCCATGAACTTAACACCAAACAAAATGGCCATATTTGTGCTGGGTATTCTTGCAGTAAGTATTTTGATATTTTTCGTAGGCGTGGATGAAAGTCCCGCAAGTGATCTTGATATTTCAGATAGTTCCAATATGGAATATTATGAAGAGACCAACTACGATCATGAACGAGAAATATCGGAAGAAGATCTTATGGTTTTGAATACACGAGCACAGGAAGACTACATGGGTTCCGATCAGTGTGGGTTATGCCATCAGGATGAATATGAAACCTGGTCACAATCGCTTCACACAAAAAAGGTTAGACCTGTCTCAGATGAGGGAGTAATGACCGGAGACTTCGAAACTGATCCTGTCGGAATTAGTACAAAATATACTGTATCTGTGTACTATGACAGTGACAATGACGAATACCATTGTGTGATAAAAAATCTGACAGGGTCAGAGATCAAAGATTGGACTATCACATGGGCACTGGGATCGGGAACCTGGAAACAGAGATACATGGTGGAATGGGGCAGCAGTACCTATATTCTACCAATCCAATACAATACCGCTACCCAAGAATGGGTCGCTTACCATGCTGGGGACTGGGATGAAACCACCGGAGAACCCACAGGTTACGACAACTCCTGGGAGCGAAGATGTATGGGATGTCACTCCACAGGGTATTCCGTTACCAAAGAAGGTAATGGTGAATGGACTGGCACTTATAGTGAACTGAATGTTGGCTGTGAGGCATGTCATGGACCTGGGAGTGACCATATGGCACTTTCCGAAGAGGAAAAGAAAGAGGATCCAGAGATCGTCAAGAGTACAAGTGCCATGATCTGTGCCCAGTGCCATGTACGTGGAGCAAGTGTCTCGAATGATGGTAAGCACGGCTACCCTGAAGGAATGGAAGCAGGTGATGATCTCGCGGATTATTATGTGCTGGCCAATAACGTCTTCTGGGGTGATGGCAACACATCTGTGAAGCACCACCAGCAATATATGGATTGGAACTTAAGTGCTCATTCAGACGAAACCCCGTCATTTGCTCGGAGAGCATCCTGTGCGAATTGTCATACACCGGAAGGGGCTGATGCGCTGTTCCAGGGAGAAGAGCTTGAGGAGCTGCCCGAAGATGTTACCTGGCAGGTTTCATGTCAGGCATGTCACGAGTCCCACGGATCCGAATATGAACACGATCTACGGGCCGATGAATATGATCTCTGTGGTACGTGCCATACATCGGAAGGTTCCGAACCACCAAGCACACCCCATCATCCTCAAGGGGATATGCTCAAAGGAACGGGAGGAGATGGTCTGATAGGTGTAAACAATATGGGAGGTGTACCGGCTTGTTCGGACTGCCATATGCCGAAGACTGCAAAAAGTGCGATCAAATATGACATCTCTGCTCACACATTCCAGATAATTGAACCGGAGAATGAATATGGGATTCCGAATTCATGTACGAGTAGCTGCCATAATGGGGTGGGTGCAGGAAATCCACTTACCGAAAAGCAGGCTCAGCATGTGATGGATACATGGCAATCAGAGATTGAGGAATTGATCGAAACCACCGAAACTAATCTTGCTCTGGCCGAAGCAGCCATCCAAACTGCAGCAGCGAATGGTGCAACTGATGAGATGATGATGGAATATGAGGCACTCAATGAGTCCGCACAATTCAATCTTCATTTTGTCGAAGCTGATAGCAGCCATGGAATGCACAATTTCGAGTATACCCGTGATCTGCTCAATGATGCCAATCATAAAGCATTGATAATCATTGAAATGGCAGAGAAAAATATGGCTCCAATGGCAGATGCTGGAATGAGTCAATTGGTGGATACCGGAGAGGACGTTACATTCGATGGTTCAGCATCCACAGATTTGGATGGTACTATTGTCGATTATCTTTGGGACTTTGGCGATGGAGCAACCGGTACAACAATCACAGAGACACATGTCTACGTAGCAGCCGGGTCATATATTGTAACGTTGACCGTTACAGATAACCTTGGTGCATCGGATACTTCAATAATTTCAGTCTTCGTGATTGATCCAGTTGACCTCTCTGACATTAATCAAAAGAATGATGAGCAGGATACGAAACTGGATGATCAACAAACACAGATCGATGAAGGAACCGATAACGAACAGGTTGACACCAACAAAAATGATATCGGTGACCTGGATGACAGAGTAGCCGGTTTGAAAACCGGATTAATCATTGGGATCGTTGTCGTATTGCTTATTGCACTGGGAGGTATGTATTTAGCATTGACCAATGCAAAAATTGAGATGTCTAAACAAAAAGAGGAAAAATAAATAATAACCATTCCGCCATATGGTTGTAAATCATTACAAGGGAATGAAGTTAGCCATTCATTCCCTTCCTTTTTTTTTATTTTTTCACAATCTACGATCAATATTATTTTCTCGCCAAACATTTGCCAAATCGCATGGTGGTATTTTTCTTGTTCATTTTATCGGCCGATTTTTGACCGATATTGTTGTCATTGTTTTGGTTGTTTTTTCCATGAGCGAAGTACTGCGCAGGTGATAAAAGCCCCGAGAGAAATCAGGATTCCGAATCCCGGGAGGAAGCCCTCCCCGCCTCCCCCGTCCTCCTTGTTCTCCACTTCGAAAGTGATACTTTTCTCGTCGGAGTAGTTCTCCCCATCGAAGCAGCGCACCTTGATCGTGTATTCCGCGTTCTCCAATTCTTCGGTATCCACCTCAAAACTCCAGGATTCCGTTCCCGTGGCTGGGAGCCACTCCCCACCGTCAATGGAAATTTCCACCTTTTCAACGGTGCCGTCCTCATCCGAAGCCGTGCCCAGGATTGTTACCTTTCCTTTGACCGCATCCCCCTCACCCGGGGAGGTTATCGAGATTGCTGGGATTGTATTGGGAGTAATTGTGAGGGTGGTGTTGACCTCTCCGGACCAGACACCCAGATCGTCCAGTACCTTCAGGTAAATGGTATGATTCCCGGCTGAAAGGTTCGACAGGGTGAAAACGGTATTCGGGTCGTTGTGAAGTGGCCCATCGAGGTCGGAGCGCCAGACATACCTTGCGATAGATCCGTCGTCCGTTCCCTGCGCCGTGAATGTTATGGTCTGGTTCTCCTTCACCGGGTTGGGTGAAATGTCGGTGATCTCGGCCACAGGTCTGCCATTGATGGCGAGGGTGATGGAGACCTCTTCGGACCAGATACTAAAGTCATCCTGTACCCTGAGGAATATCGTATGTGTACCGTTGGAGAGGTTCAATAGTGAGAAAGAGGACGATGTGCCATTGTAGAGTGATCCGTCGAGACTGGAACGCCAGACGTATCTGGTGATCGAATCGTATGCCTTTCCCTGTCCATGGAAATGTATCTCGTTACCTTCAACAGCATGATCAGGGATAAGCGAGCCAATGATCGCTTCGGGAGGGAAATAATCGGAAGGACTGCTTATCCACGGGTCGAAGAGCACGTAATCCGTTACATTGTCCCCTTTTCCACCGGGATTGTCGGCGGGATGATAGGGTCCGGAGTCATCGCCCCACCAGTTGTTCGTGGCATCGGTTGTGTAGCCAGCATTGTCCGTGGCATTGACGCCGAAGTCTGTATTACCGTAGATGTTGTTGTAGTGAATGGTGTTGTTCATGGAGGGATCTTCGGTCCAGCCTTTTTGAATACTAATTCCAATGGTATTGTTTTGAATTGTGTTGTTGACAATTTCGTTCTCATTTGATATTTGAATCATTATTCCCAGTGAATTGTTCATAATGTCATTGTCATGAATTACGGATAAATAACAATTATAAACCGCCGAGATTCCCGACTCGCAATCCATTATTAGATTATTTCTGATAGTAGTATTCGTTGCATCGTAAAAATATACTCCGCTTTGTTTACTGGATATGGAATTCCCAGTAATAAGATTGTTTTCACAAGCTCCAGATGACGACCCATACATTTTAATTCCAAAGTGCTTGTTATCTTCAAAGGTATTGTTATTTAATATATTGTTAGATGAGGAATCCAATTTTATTCCCGTTGGGTCACCACAAACATTATTCTGAACCAGAGAATAATTTGAAGAGAAAATATAGATGCTTGCTCTTGCATTATTGGAAAAAATGTTATTCTTAATCACATTATTATCACTAAATTGGTGAAGAGCAGAAAGATAAATACCATAATAGTTATTAAAAAAAATGTTGTTACTGATAGTATTGGTGCCTGTGTTAATCGTAATTGCATTATTCCCGCCCGAGGCAGAATTGGTGATATTAAAACCGGTAACATTTACCTGGCCTACACCAATTTTAATGATCGGCCCATACCCACCACCATCAATGGTAGTATTCGCTGATCCGTTCCCTATCAGACTCACTGTCTTATTAACTACAATATTCTCAAAATAAGTACCATCGAACACCCTGATGGTGTCTCCTGCCTCTGCCGCATCAACAGCCTTCTGAATGCTCGAATAATCCGCGCCACCATCGTCGTCCACTGTGATGGTTTTGGCTGATATCACCCCTGCTGTCAGGGTTAAGAGTACGATTCCGCCTGCAAGGAGCAGGAAGGCGATAAGGGTTCGTGTTGTGGATTTCATCGAAAACACCTGCTGTTTCATCATGAGCGAATACGATGATTCTATTTACTTCTTTTTCCCCATAGTACTATCGGAATGGCAATGAAAACAGAGCCTGCAACTGACTCAAACGAGAACCCCCGGATGAAGTCATCATCGTCATCTTTGATGTAGCCCCTGTCCGGGTCAAATGGATGGCCGTCGCAGATATCGGCCACGTGATCCCCATCCGAGTCCTCCCATTCGCCGTCACCGTCCGGGTCATCGACAATGTAGAGATCCTGCCCGTCCCCGATGCCGTGCTCGAACAGAATCCGCGTCCCATTTCTGTTTATGCTCGGATTCATGGAACCCAAACTTGAAATGACACTGGGAACGAGAAGGGTTCGATTGCTTCCATCCTGTTCCATCATCCAGATGCTCGGCGCTCCTACCTTGTTGCAGTGGGGGGATACTCTTGCGGAATCAAACAGGACCTTCCCATCGGGCATGAATACCGGATGCTCTGGATACCAGGAATCGTCGAGGATTCTTTTCTGGATCGAACCATCTGAGTCCATAGCCCAAATTTCATGATAACCGCGGGAGTTGGACTTTCCATAAATTATTTTTTCCCCATCCGCAGAGTAGGATGGGTAGTATCCCCCGTCTTCGTCGAATGTCAGTCGTGTCCTGTTCGTACCGTCGATGTCCATGACCCAGACATCACCTTTTCCACCAGCTTCATTTGAATAATGGACTATCTTTTTTCCATTTGGAGAAAATGAGGGTTGCTCAATGGAAAATTTTGGTCTTTGAAATACTGTTTGAATTGTTACATTCTCATCCCAATTTGTTCCGTTCTTCACAAGAAGTTTGAGAAAAACCCCGTATCGTCCAATTTCAGTGAAAACGATTTTCTCTCCATCCGGGCTGAACTTCGGTCCTGTAAATGTATAGTCAATAGATTCATTCGAATAAAGTAATTTATCATCATCTTTTATTGCAATTTGTTCTATCCATATTCCCGAACTTCGCAAGTATATCATTTCGGTATCATGGATGTCTGGTTTCAATCCAAGATAACCGAGGGGCATGAATTGTGATGTGTCGTAAGGATTTCCCTCGGACGAAGCAGAAATTTCAGATACTATGATCAGATTTCCTACTACAATGACAAGAAAGAGAAAAAACACAATTGGTCTTGCATGTGAATTTTTCATAGTTTTCACCCGATTTCAATTTGCAAAACCCCATCGCCAAAATCCTGTGAATATGTGCTGGTTTTTAACGTATGTGTAGCTACACGCTCAATGGATTTATCCGAAACGGTATTACTTCCAAGGTAAATATCTACTGATAACCTCCATTCGTGTGTATGCCCACATAGAATTGCTTCAATATTTCGCAAAGGTTGGCCGCTATTTGGGTCTTTTTCTGCTGCCCAGTGAATAAAATGATAATCATTCGGGCTGTCGTGTGTGAAATCTTCCAGACCCCATATAGTTTCACCTCTTATTTTTCCACCAATGTGCTTGGAATACACTGGTGCATGGGTGAGTATGAATACTCTTGGGTCTGTTCCAGTGGGCAAAGAAGAATGATAATCTCCATAATCGGCCTTGATCCAAAGCAATTGGTCAGGAGTAAATTCTGTCTGTTCAGAGGAAAAACCACCTGCCATGGGTTCTCCCGAGTCTACGACGATGAAATGGTAGTCCCCGTAGGTGAAGCTGTAGTCGTCAGGATCCGTTTCATCTTTTGCACGGCTACCGGGGGTCTTGCTTTTAAACTCCGGCACCATATATTTCCGGTAATTTGTGAGATCCTCATCAACGATATCCCCGTCAAATATTCCAAGATCAAATGAAGTTCCATCATAGTAATCATGGTTTCCGGGTGTCATGTATATTGGGACCGTTAGTTGTTGCAGGATATTCCACGCAACCTTCCATTCTTCCTCAACGGTATAATACGCACTGTCCCGGGCTTCATGCGAATTCTGATAACTTCCGGAAACCGGAACCGTACCCTGGATAATATCCCCGGTCAGTGCCACGAAATCCACATCGTTATCCGAATCGGCATCTTCATTTCGTTCATTTATATTAGCCACCATTTTCATAAGGTCTCTTTCCTTGCCTATCATACCCACATGGATATCTGACATGTGTGCAATTCGAGGTTTTCCGAAATCTTCTACCAGTTGTAAACTATGAGTTGCATTATCAACTTTGGTTTCTCCTTTCTTCAGGATTATGTCGTACAGCGTCGCGTTATCCTCCACATTCGCACCAAACTCTGCTGTAATCTTATAATAGTCAGCAAGGTCGGATGTTACTTCCTGAACATTATTTAATGAAGAAGTGTTACCTTCTGACCTGCCTATGATGTCGATACTCCAACTACCACTTGGATAGGACGCATTGTCAATGTAGATGGTGAGAGCATCATTCTTTGTTAAAATTGCCGGGCATCCGAAGGCGGGATATCGAATTATACCATTTGTACCGCTCTTTTCGAAGGCATCTTCGGAATCCGATATGATATCTCTAATCGCTTTTCCAGGCCCCACATTATTCCTAACAAAAGTGCTAGATATGTATGTGCCAACTATGTTTGTGACAACACCAAGGTATATTGAATTTGCTAATACACCATATCTCAGAAGATTTGTACTACCTTCAATACTGAAATCATTCGATGAGAATTCATTTCGGCTGAACTCCATTTCATTGTTACCAGTGTAATTAATTATCACAGAACCATAATGATATTCACTTGTGCGGGTGAGTAACCAATGATAGACGGGGCCTCTCACCCAATCTTCAAACGCATGCCAACCTTCAGTTACCTTAGTAGCAACTCCATATCCGCCTTCTATCAGGGAATATACGTCCGCCAGCCCATAACCAGTCGTCATCAATAAAAGATTATCAATGAAATCACTTGCTTTTCCTACCAAGTATTCAGTGCCATCTATTGCTCGGTCTAAATAATATCCGAACCCCTTATCGTCATCTGGATGCGGCACATTCGATGATTCCGTTGACTTCATGGCGTTTGGAATGAATTGCAAGAGTCCTGCCGGCAGTCCAATAGAATGGATGATGTCCTGGGAGGCATGGGCATCATCATTTGAAGAACCCGAGTATGGTTTCAGGTCATACTTTTTCGCAATAATTGTCCCATCCGATGTTTTTATTAGATCATCGATCAGGTCATTGATGTCGTCATTGTCGAGACTTTTCAGCCTGAAAATCCCCCCTATTTCAACAGGACATAAAGCACTGTCGAAATCCGTTGTTATGAACTGCCCGTCATCACCGGCGGGTATGTATCCAAGTTGATTCAGTGTTTGTGACTGAGCTTTCTCATAGAAATTCGAGGCAAAGAATGTACTTTTCGGAACAATAATCGCATGCTCCCTTTCTTTCCCTTCGTCCAGATATGAGTCGGTGAGCAGGAACAGGTAGAACTGGTTCTCCCCGGCATACCTCCATTTCCCATCCTCGTTCTCCGGAACAGTTGTTTCATTTGCGAGGAGGAGTGTATTGATCTTGTCCGCATAGCTCAATGATAGCTTCACATCCGCCATCACATCTTTATCCCCGCCATTTCCGCCACCTGCGCCATCAAGGTGAACACTTGTTATTCCATTGGAAGTACTGGAACCAATAATTTCATCATCGCTTTCGCTTTCCGGGGTTGAAATTTTTTCACCATTATTCGGCCAGTATCTGAAATTTGCATCGCTACCCGAGTCGCCATCCAGGTCAAGTTTATTGGAATCATGGTTGTCCTTATCCCGTGCCTCGATTCTCAGATCGACATAATAGTTCTCATCAATGCGCTCACGAATATTGTAATAGTATACCCCCTGGGAAAACGGGTATCCATTTGCGGACTGTTTACTGTAAACATTCCATACGATCGCTGTTTCGAATTCACGGCTTCCGTATCCATCGGAGATTGTTCCTTTGAAAAACACATCATCTTCATCGCTGTTGTATTCTTTTATGTTATAGATGTCCATTTTCATCAGGATATCGTGCAATGGGTCAGCATCATTCCCATCAACATATCCATCGCCGTCAGTGTCTTTCGACGCGGGGTTACTCCTAATTGTGAATTCAGCGTAATCGTCCAGTCCATCGCCATCGGAGTCATCAGCACACGGGTCTGAGATATAGCCATCCTTTCCGCAGGTCAGTTCCTCTTTATCATCAAGTCCATCACCGTCCGTGTCGTTCAGAAGGGGATTGGATCCGTGGGTAATCAGAATCTCGAAGTATTCAATGAAGCCTTTATTTCCATTGATGTTGTCGTGGACTACTAACTTCCATGTTCTGCTGTACTGAAAACTATTTCTGCTGAATCCCAGTCCCAGAAGATCGATCGGTTGGTAGAATGTGGTATCTTCATCTCCCACACTTGACATATCGAGGTTCATTCCCCCAATGCTGATACTCAGATCTTTCACTCTCTGGTGCCTGATCCCGATGTTTGCAGTAGCCGAGAGAATCTCTCCGGAAGCCTGAACATCATACAGATTGACAACACGTTGACCGGTGGTCATATCGGTCCAGCAGATGGGCTGGGTTTTCTCCATTTTGAAGATCTTCGTGTGAACCTCATCGGTATCGTTGACCCCATCATTATCGTCATCCTGATCATCAAAGTCGTCCAGAAGACCGTCAAGGTCGGTATCAATCATGACCCGGACATAAATGCTTTTTCTGACAACGCTTCCGTCAATATCGGTTTTAACAACATTGACACGATATGTACCGTAGGAGATCCAATTGAAATTCATAATTTGGCCCACTCCCACTTGTCCATCACTGGATGACCATTGGAATTCTACCGGGTTATCCTGATACTCTGCCGATTCATTGCAAATGAGCGGTACAATTCGTCCCGGGCTCGTGAAGACTGTTGTGCCTGCCATTTTCACTGCCGCCACATCCCCGACATAGGGCACCAAATTCTCAACCAGCCGTATCCCGGAGTTGGGCTCCGAATCCTGAACAAAGAGTATACGAGTTGCTCTGCTTGCATAGTTATCCTGCTGTTTTACCTCAAGTCCAAAGGTGTATTTCTGGTATCTATGACATCCATTGCCTAAATCCTTCTCTACTAAATCAGTGTCAGCGGATTTGCCACCTGTTATTGTAAGGTAATTCGCAGATATCTGTTCGTATCCTCCATTGCCAGAATTCCAATAATACTCATCAGTATTCGGGGGCTCGGACTCCCTACCATCAATCGTGAATTCTTTTCCTTCTTCAATAACGCTCAGTTCCTCTGATGAGCTAAGATTCAACACGATGTGAAGAACAGCTACCGCCTCATTTTCAATAGTAACATTCATTGTGGCAATATCCGACTCTGTGGGATCACCAATCGTTTCGTTTACTCGAAGTGCAACGACAACTGAATAATTCCCCGATCTATCCTCAAACGCATGCATTTGTACCATTCCTGTCTCATCGGTTGTGAAATTCATCCCATCGTAATCGAAATCCCATTCAAAAGAAAGGCCATCCATTTTCGAGATGGAGGGGGTTGCGTCAAAAGTGAGGGGTTTTTGCGGTTTTGAATAGTTTGTACCAGTGAAGTTGGCGACAGGATCGAGGTCATTCACTGTAATCTGTTGAACAATTACCACAGGGGAGGACACCGTACCATCGGTATCAACCGCCCTCACCGCAACTGTAAAGGTTGCGGACTCGTAATGTTCCTGGCCGCCCTGGTAGGTATTGAATTTGTAGCCAGTCCAGTCTACATTCTCCCAGAAATGGGTTGATGTTACATCAATGGTAAAATTACTATCAACGTAATCAAAGTCCCATTCGTATCTTGCGATATCATCGACCTTTGGATTGATTGATGCGTTGAACCTTTGATATATTCCCTCTTCAATGGGCCCGGAATAATCGAGGACATGGGCTTCCGGCGCGTTCTCCCCGCTTTCATAGAACCCTGTATCACTCACTGTGATTTCAGATCCACCTCCAAGGTGGGTAATCGGAGATTCCGATCCATCATAATCAACAGCTCTCATCGCCACATCGAAAACCCTGCTTTCCGAACCGTCATTTACATAGAAAGTGTGCCAGATTCTTCCCTCGCTGTTTAACGGACCACTGGTACCATCGATGGTGAAATTCACACCATCATAATCAAAATCCCACTCGTATCGGTTTATCTCATCGAATGGTGTCGTGGAAGCAGGTATAAATTCAATCCTTTCCCCCTCATCCGTTTCAGTGATACTGTTATTGACGGTGATGTCTACCGAGGTTGGTGCTTCATCCCTGATCGTGTAATAGACATCATTACTGAAAACGCTCCAGGCGCCATCATTATCTTTCACCTGAAGGTTTATCGTGTAGGTCCCGCTGTTCCAGAAAGGATTGTGTGCGTAATCTCCGAGAGTGAATGCTTTTGAATCAATTTCCGTGCTGAAATATCTGGCCTGCCAGGACCCTTCCCTCCTTACTTTCCAGTTATACTCGACTATCGGATCATTGGCCAATCCGGCAGGGTCGGTAACATTGTAGGCGAATAGTGTTACGCCGGCGGAAGCATTGAAATCCGATTCGTCCTGAATCTGTGAATTGTTTATTATCATCTCGTTCGGATCCAGGCTCAGTTCACAGGAGGGGGGCTGATTCATGATCGTCAGGTCCATGACAGTGATTGCGGTGGAGCCATCGTTGTCGGTCAGACGTAATGCAATTACCGGCTGGTTTTCCCTGTATGGCGTATCATCAGACCAAAGCAGAGAAATATTTTCTCCCGTGTAATTCGCCTGAAAAGTGATTCCATCGTAATTATTATCCCATTCCCGTTCGACAATCGGATCTCCTTCGTAGTTCTCGGAAAGGGAAGAGCTGAATATTTCGGTTGCCCCTTCCAGTGGATCGGCACTGCCGGTTATTATCGGGGTTGGAACGGCATCTGTGATGTTGACCATGATTGTTCTCACGTCGATATTGCCCGAAACATCCACGGTCAGGGTGACATTGAAATGTGTGTATTGAACGCTGTCAACGTTGGTATAGCTGTGTACCTCTGAACAATTGGCAGAGGTATTTCCATCATCGAAATCCCAGGTGAATATCATATTCCCCCCTGCTGGTTCGGTGTAGGAAAGGTCCCCATACAGATGGAAATCCTCTCCTTCGGTGACACGGAGCGAAGGTGTCCCGTCATTGTCATAGATATACTGGAATGTACACGATACTGTTGGCATCTCGGGGGAACATGCGAGGATCTCCAGACCACCGTTGTCCGTTCCATAATCTCTTCCTGTGAGGCCGCTCATTTCATCGTTGAAATCTCTGAATTGAAGATATCTGTTCTGTTCACAACCCAATCCCAGGAACATGTCAGGAGTTCTGTTTACCCACCCGTTCACAGCACTGCCTGTGTTCTCAAAATGCCTGACATCGGTTACTCCCGTAGTAATGATCAGATCGAGGTCAGCATCTTCATCATAGGGAACAAGATAGGGATAGACATCAAGATTCGCTTCAAAGGTTATCTGTGAATTGGTTGAGTTTGTTACCATGATTGGACCTTCGAAGGTGAGATCGTTGCCTGTGCCTGTATTGTTATACAAAATCAGATTGTTCGCGGAGTTCGTTGTGATAATGTCCGGACGTGAGTCACTAGTAAGCTCACCGATGGCAATGGATCTACCAACGGCGTTTATCGGGAGATCCCCACGATATTCGAACTCGGGAAGACCGTATTCATCAATTTCACCCGTTTTTTGAAACCATTTGGGAGGGTTCCACTTGCTGGTAATAATCAAGTCCTGATATTCGAGTTCAGGCACAGTACCATCCTGGAAATTTGTCATGGTGGGAATCACATCCTCCAGCCGGTAGTCATCTTCCGCATCTCTCGTGGCAGAGTTCATAGCTGCTGGAAGGTTGATGAGCGGCTGCCAATTGTAGTGGGCGTTACCATTCTGTTCAACCGTGTAATTCCCATAGTACACATACCCACTGTCAATTTTATACGCGAGTATGTCATCTTTCCCGTCGCCGTTAAAATCTGTGAAGCATGGCGCTCCAAATATCAGTGGGTCGAAGGTTTCAGGATCGAGCTGATCATAGGTGATAAACCCGATAACCGCATGGGGTGTTTCTCCATCTGCTTTTACAGTGGGTACTGTGGAACTCCAAGTGATCGATAGCATGGAAATTACGATCAGAATTGTTATTCCTTTCATGAATTTCGGAGAGGATTCCATTAATTTTCTGGTGTTTGG
>CAZTGJ010000067.1:0-12922 GCA_964613025.1 uncultured Thermoplasmata archaeon
ACGGGTTGTTAGGTGATCCTATCTCAGGACAACCAGTCATTCGGAGATACTGCTTGATATGCGTATGTCAAAGCCATCTCGCACATTTTTTCTCGTAGTCTGCGTTCTGAGTATACTGGCCTGCTCCTTTTTTCTCCTCGAATGTTTGGATACTGTCAGTGCCGATGAAGACGAGGATTGGCCTATGTTCCGGCTCGATTATCTCCACACGGGATTCAAGGAGGGACTCGCTCCAGACACCAATCAGACCATGTGGACCTTCGACACTGGTACCAACAACAGATGGATCGTTTCCTCTCCCATGATCGTTGATGAATATGTCTATATCGGTTCCGAGAACGGCAAGCTCTACAAGCTGAATCTCGAAAATGGAACGGAGGTATGGAATTATACAGCAGATTCAGCCGGGGGGTGGGCTCATTTCTGGTCGTCACCCTTCGTCGATAAGGAGAGTAACATGGTATTCTGCCATGCTGACGGAGTGCATGCGGTGAACATGACCACCGGCGAACGCATCTGGCGATTCGACAGTGCGGTCCGGGAATTCAGCTCTCCAGTGGTACACGATGGAGTCGTTTTCGTCGGATCATATGACAATTGTGTCTATGCCTTGCCCCAGGAGGATCCCAATGGGGACGGCAACATTACCAACGACGAGATCGTCTGGACTTATTATTCCGGTGAATATGCCAGTGGCGCCAGAATAGACGATACCGGGGGTGCAGTGTCTACCACCCTGGCTATCGCCAACGGAATGGTTTTCGGCGCCGAACAGACGCAATTGGATTCCGGTTCCTCCTATTGTGATTATAACGCCTTCGCACTTCCGGAGATCGATCCTGATGGTTCAGGGGTCATCGAGCATAATGAGATCATCTGGAAATACGAGATCGGGGAGCACCTTCCGGTTATCGATACCGGTGTACCGGGGGAGGGGGGTGACTGCTTTTCGTCTCCTTCCTTGAATCTCGATATGGGTCAACTGTATATAGGGTCAAGGGATATGTTCGTCTACTGTCTTGCCATCGAACCTCAGGGAGATGGACTAGACAACGATGGTGACGGCATTTTTGATAATGAGGGGGAGCTTATTTGGCGTTCCCCGGTGGACAACGAGGTCTATTCCTCACCCAGCATCCATGACGGACGGATCTTCATCGGCTCTGGAAGATATGCTACAGGCGGTTCACCTGGATCGGTCTACTGTTTCAGGGAATCGGACGGAGAGGAGGAATGGTCAATATCTAATAATGATGGATTTCTCTCTTCCCCCCTAGTGGCGGATAATAAAGTGTTCATTGGATGCAATGATGAATTTCTGTATGTACTGAATGAATCCGATGGGGGGGAGGTCTGAAAGTACAAAGCCAATGGATCCTCTGAGAATGCCTTTGGATCGTCTCCCAGCCTGTATGCCGATCAGGTGGTGATCGGTTCATGCAACGGCAAGGTCTACTGTTTCAATACACCGAGGATCAATTATGAACCCCAGGTGGAACTCATTTCTCCAAATAAAGGATTAATCTTCAGGAGTATTGATGATCCTTTGCTCGTCTGGTCGGGAACCGATCCGAATCCCGGAGATACGCTTCAGTACGATGTCTATCTCTCAACCGAGCTGGATTCAGTTGAGGATCTTTCCCCGGATGCACTTGCAAGCTCGGATCAGGTTCAGGAGGAATTCGATACGAGCGGTATTGAAACCGGCATTGTCTATTATTGGAGGATCCTTGTCTCTGATGATGAGTTTACCGCGACGTCGGAAATATGGTCCTTTTCTCTCAACGCCAAACCTGAAATTCAAATGGATGAACCTGAGAACGAAAAGATCCTGGCGTCCACCGATGTGATGCTTTCATGGATTGCCAGTGATGGTGACAGTGATGATCTGACATACCATGTGTACCTTGATGATCAGGAGATACCCCAGACCCTGGTTGCATCCAATATCACCTCTACAAGTTTCGAGGTCTCTGACCTTCAGGATGGAGAGAGCTATTACTGGTATGTGGAGGTCTCGGATGGACGTGAAAATACCACCACACCCGTGTTCAGTTTTTCCATTAACCTTCAGGCTGCCTCAAACACGGCACCCACAATATCCCTTGTTACCCCTGAGCAGGACATGATTCTTGACACCACCGAGGTCTCCCTATTCTGGAGTGGGGATGATGAAGATGGAGATACGCTACGCTACACTGTGTATTTTGACACTGAAACCGATCCCGAAACCGAGATTGTGAGTGACATCGAGGATGACACTTTCCTGGTTGCTAATCTTGTTGATGGGTCAACCTACTATTGGAAGGTGGGGGTTGATGATGGGATTGATAAGGAAATATCAGAAATCTGGTCCTTCTCAATCGATATCGGTCATGTTGAGAATGAACCTCCGGTTATCGAACTGGAATTCCCGGTAAATAATACCGATTTCAGCGGTGAATATATAACCCTCAGATGGACTGCATCAGATAAGGACAGGGATGACCTTACCTATGACGTATTCATGGGGATCGATTCCACGAACCTATCGCTGATCTCTCAGGATCAGAAAACGAAAACATGCTACTGCTACAATCTCATGGGGAACCAAACCTATTACTGGTATGTTGTTGTAAAGGACGGGATGAATGAAGTATCCTCTGAGATCCGCAGTTTCACGAATCTTGAGGTACAGAAGGATTCTGGTGGAGGTGATGACGACGAGTGGATCAGCGGTATCTCCAACGACTCCCTCCTTGCAGGGGGTGTGATCCTTGCCATCGCGATCGTTGCGGTAGTGATCGTCTTTTTCAGTCGGCGAAATGTCGGGTACGACGATGAATATTACGAGGACTCTGACGATTGGGACTGGTGACGGTTCTATTAACTTATACATATCCTCCCCCTCCTTCTTCCTCTCTCCCCCTACTTCCCCCTCTCCTTCCCCCCTTCCCCGGAGAGTTTATAATTCATGCGTTCAATCAATTTTACTATCCATCGACTCAATCTCTATCCACCCAGCCTTCCTACGATCTATCCAAAACCATCCTACATTGATTTCATTAATTTATTCATTTCATCATCCATCAACTCAATCTACTTTCCACTCACTCATTCTCCTAATCCTCCGTTTATTCTTTCCACCATTCACCAATGAAGCGATCATCCTGTCACGATCAGCTTGCGGGCATACTCCAGAATAAAATCTCTGGCCTCCAGCAATGCCTCCACATCCACATTCTCAGGTGTGTCGCTGTGCCAATGGTAATTCTTAATTAACTTCTCGTGATCCAGTGATCCGAAGGTTAATGCAGGGAACCCGTTCAACGTGAAGGCCAGTCCGTCGGTAAAAACTCTGCACACAAAGGAACGGTCCTCTCCATATCGCTCTCTCATTAGTTTATCGGCTACATGGATCATGTTTTTGTCGTACGGTCTCGTTTTTAAAATTCCGTCTGCAGTGAAATAATGAATATTTCCGTATCCAAGACCGTCCAGACATATCACCTGAAGAGGTTTGCTCTTAAGTTCAGTCCTGTTCATGCGAATGAAGTTCATGGCACCTCCCAATCCCGTCTCCTCACAGCCAGAAGCAAGGAACCAGAATTCTATCGAGTCCATGTCACTCTTGGAAACTCCCCAATCACTCTTGGTCATGGATGCAGACATGTCGACCATGACCGCTACACCTGTAGCATTGTCATTTGCTCCGGGAACATAGGTTTTTCCCAGGGTCCATTCCGTAACGAGGATCAGCGAGAAACCAGTCCATATAAGAAAAAGAACATGAAGAATGAGGTGGATGGTGGCATCATTTCCCGTAGGGTGTACAAGGAAAGTGGTGGTTGTGAACAGGAGACCCACAATAGAGAGGAACGTGAGATGGAGGGGGGTAATCGTTGATGTGGTGGATGAAAACCGTGTCATAAAATCGACGAAACGGGGATTGAATATATTGCCCTTCTTTTGGGAATCATAGTGCGCCACGAAAAGAATTCTCCGTTCTGCCTCTGGCTTTGACTGTCGTGCAAGGATGTTCATTGAGAGTTTTTTTAGGAATACCCTGCTTGCTATGTCCTTGAACCAATGTACTTCTACAATAAAGGAAAAAATGAAGAAACCGAGGAACAGAGATGACAGAGGTGCCAGCTCCTCAGAGTACAAGGGAATCAGGGAGACGAGGAACGAGGGAAGAAGATGAATGACCAAGCGTTCACCAAAGGTCTTGTTTCCCTTGAATGTCTGATTTTCGATAATCAGATCCTTGTTCCTCATCAGTTTTTCGATCTCATTTGCAGCCCAGTGCTCATTCGGTGTCGTTGATCCCCGGTCACCGCGGGAACACAGATGTTCAATGACCTCCGGCATATCCATGCATTCAAAATCACAGAGGACCATTAAAAAGGTGCTCCTTTATTATCAATATATTATCCAATATATTATCGTGTATATCAACCAACATATATCATATCGGAGAGTAGAAAATATCGAAACATATTTATCAAATCTGTAGTACGTTCTATAAGGAAATAAAGCCGAGGTTGACAAAATGCACATCGGACCATCTTTCGACAACGCTCGCCGGATATGCATGATATTCATCGGGATCATGATGATAGCAACATACATTCCAATAGGAAATGCCATCCAGGACAGTGAAACGGTTCTCCTCTCACAGGAACCGGAAGCTGTTATGAAGGGGGAGGGCTTCACGCATTCCGTGATGCTGGAGCTGTTCGTTACCACCTGGTGCGACAGGTGCCCTAAAGCTGAGGAAGCATCAACAGAACTGAATATGGAATACGTTGATAACTTCCATTACGTGAACATGATCTGCGATGTGAATGATGATGCAGATCAGAGGAGCGAGGATTATCTGGTTGAAACCTATCCCACGGCCATCTTCGATGGGGGATACGAGGAGGACAGGGCATCGGAAGACGATTCCAGCGGGCAGACGGACAAGGAGCGTTACGAGGAGTGCATTGAATCAAGCGGAAACAGGGATGTGAGTGCAACCCCTGTGGATCTGAGTGTTGATGTCACGGACCAGGGGAACGGGAATGTCGAAGTTTCCTATTCGGCGACCTATACCGGGAACAGTCAATGGTTCGATTGCCACATCAGGGTCTATGTCACCGAGCAGGTCTCTCGATATGATAATGTGGATGAGGAACCGATTCCTTATGGATTCCTGGATTATGCATTTGACGAAGATCTTCGTTTGTATAACCAACTTGAGCAGAGCGACCAGGTGACCGTGGATACCGATGGAGGAGAGTTCGATAATATCATCGTCATTGCCGCGGTGTTCGACAAGCGTACGGGGGTGGAGCGATATGTGGTGCAGACTGCTTCCACTGAGGAATACGGAGACACCATCTTTTCAGATATCGAGCACAGTCCTTCAAACCCAAAGCACAACCAGGATGTCCAGGTCAGCTGCAATGCCGTTGGGGATATTAAACGAATCTATGTTGAGGTTGCAGCCTGCACCGAGGACAGTTGTCTCGTCCCCGAGGACGTTGATATGGAGTATGTGGAGGGAAATTTCTATACTGCAAACATCGGAGATTTCGACGATGATATCGTAAGGGTCCATTATAAGATCATTGCTGAGGATTCAGGGGGACAAAAATCAAATAGCACCGATCATGAATTCGTTTTCGATGATTCCAGCGGAGACGATGACGGACCCAGTTACGTATTAATGTATGGGGGGGGAGCTGTTGTTGTTCTTGGAATAGCGCTTGCCGGACTCTTTATAACCAGAAATCATGCCGGGAAAAAGGAAGAGGAACAGGACCAGGAAATCTAGTAATATCTGTGGATCAGTACCAGGGAACATATTTGAGGAATCATTTTAGAATATATTCGCGAACAGATAGTGTGCGGATAATGATTATGTGAGGATTTCGACGGACGTGCAGCGGTGAAACTTGACAGGCGTATCATAAGTTTGATTTCATTGGGGACAGTGGGGTTACTATTGACCCTGTTCGGCTTTTTTTCTGATAACGATGACATCGTTCTTATCGGCTTCTGCATCATTCTCGGGCTTGATGTGAAGCTCATCGATCAGTTGATCGACGACGAGAATATGAGGAAATTTCGCTATTTGGCGTTTCCCCTGGCAATTCTGATCCCCGTTCTCATGGGGTATCTTGCGATTATTCATGATCCCGTCTTTGGAATGGTAATGGGCACGGCAATCGGCCTGTTCATTTCAGGAAAACTCGACCATCCTGCATTCATTATGGCTGCAGTGGGTTTCATGGTCCTCATGGTTGCCTTCGTGTTTATGTTCAATATCGAGATCGAAACCACAACCATTTATCTTATCCCCCTTGCCGCAATCGGTGCGTATGGAGACGAGTTCGGACATGAGAAGGTTTCCGCCGGGAGCTATCCCGACCTCGTCTTTCAGTTTTTCGAACATCGGTTCCTTCTCAAGACTGTGGCCTTGATCAGTGTGATCATTGGCTTTGCCGGGTGGATCCATCTTCTGGGTTTCCTCTGCTGGGACATCAGCTATGATGTAGTTTCCCTGAATTGGAAGCAAGGAAAAAGATAAAAGAGAAGCCCGGATGTGGTGGATTAATGAAGGATCATGCCAGCACCATGAAAAAGCTCCTTCCCAATTCCATAGTCACGGATCGGCCTGCGGATCTTGCTGCATATCGTGATATCGGGTATCGTGATTCCATGATCCGTACCGTGGTGCGCCCATTTGATTACTCGGATGTCAGCACACTTCTTGCGTACTGCAACGAACAGGGAATTGCAGTAACTCCATGGGGCGGGGGGACCAATCTCTGCGGAGCCCTGACGCCATCCAGCGAAAGTATAGCAATCGATATGAAGTCCATCAATGAGATCACTCATTTTTCAGCAGAGAATTCGCAGGTCACGGTGCAGGCTGGGGCCACTATTGAAAAACTCGTGTATTATCTCAAACCAAAAGGATTCGGTTTCTGTCATGACCCCTGGAGCTGGAGATCCAGTACCGTGGGAGGTGCACTGGCCCTTGATTCGGCAGGTAACTTATATCCGAAATTCGGTTCTATCAAAGATCAGGTTCTATCCATGAAGGTCGCCCTGGCAGATGGGAGGATCATCACCTTGGGACGTGATCTTACCAAATCCTCCTCCTCCCCCTTCCTTCCCTCTCTCTTTATTGGTTCTGAAGGCCGTTTCGGCGTTATTCTTGAAGCAACCTTCACTATCATGAAACTTCCGGAGAGCTCTGGGACACTTGGATTCGCATTCTCGTCTTTTTCAGACTTTTACAATGCGATCTGTGCGTTGAAGGATGGTGGTGTCGAACCCCAGTCCTACATCGGAGGAACCGTTCCCTCACATGTGGAGAAACTTCAACCGAGAACCGAGCGGTTGATGGTGAAGCTTCTTGGAATCGATGCCGCGCTTTTCCTCTATTATGATGGATTGACAGAGGAAGTGGAAATTCGTAGAAAACGTGCCTCGGCTATCCTCGGATCCTTCGGGCGGAAGATGCCGGACAAATATGCCCGGGAATGGTGGGAGAACAAAGATACTTATTTTGAAATGTCTCCTGAACTTGCAGAGGAGAGGATCTACGTTCATGTGTTCGATCTTTGCGTTCCCAGAAGCAATATCATTGAACTCAGCCTGAAGGTGGAGGAGATTGCTGAAAAGCTGGGAATCGGGGATAGAGTGTCCCACACCCTTTTCGGTGCAGTTGACGCATACACCGTTGCCCTCTATGTTGATCATGATGATCTAGGAGAAAAAGTGGTGAAGCAATGTGAGAAATCCCTTATCCCGGTGGTACACAGATACGGAGGCAGTATTACAAGAACCCATGGATTGGGCACCCTCTTTTCGGACGACGTAAACTCCCTTGAGATCGGGGAAGATGGTCTGGAAATGCTGAAAAGGATAAAATCAGTTCTTGACCCCAATGGTATCATGAATCCCGGTGTACTGCACAGGAGGATCTAATGTGCCTGATTCACCGAATACACAGGATTCGCAACATGCACGGGATTCTCAGAGGGCAGATTATCTGCGACAGGAACCCAAGAAGAGTCGGGTAGTACCTGACAGCGAGCTCATACGAAAATGTCTTTCCTCTGAATGTTCTGGATGCAGGGAAAACTGTCCCGCATACATTGCCTTTCAGCTTGACTCCTACTCGTCCCGGGGAAAAAACCGAGCTCTGGAAATCTACGCCAGGGGTGAGCTCGGCAGCATGGATATTGTAGACCTTGTCTTCACCTGTACGACTTGCGGTCAATGTGCAGAGGTATGTCTTACAGGTGGTTCTATATTTCAGCAGATACTGGAGCTGCGTCATGCTCTGAGGGAAATCGATTGTGAGGTTCCCGGCCTCAAAGAGATGGTATCCTACATAAGGGAAAATAACACCCCCTATGGAAGAAAGGATACCAGTTGGATGATAGATGACCTTCGCTTGGACAAACAGAAGAAAGGGAGGATTCAAGATATGAAAACTGGAAAAATCGGTTATTTTCCCGGGTGTTCAATCCTTGCAGAGAATCCTGAGTTCGCCGTTAAAACACTTTCAGTTCTCAACACGCTAGGAACCAGGCCTGTTACCATTTCCCGACCTTGCTGCGGACTTCCTGTTCTCAATGCCGGATTCACTGAGGATGCCAGGGCAATGGCACTGGAATTTAACCAGGAACTGAAGGATCGGAAGATCAAGACAGTTATCACTTCCTGTGCCGGATGTACGGTAATGCTGCGATTGAATTTCTCCAAGCTCACTGGGAAAAAAAATCATTTCAGAGTGGTGCATATAACTGAATATCTCGATAAGCGAAGGAAGGCGTTGGGCCAAATATCAAAGGAGACTAATTCAAATATTGTTTCGAACAGTAAATCGAACGTGGATTCGAATAACGATTCGAAAATTGAGTTGAAAAATGAGTCGAAAAAGGAAATATTCTATCATGACCCCTGTGATCTGGCAAGGAAGCTTGGAATAATCGACGAACCGCGACGAGTGATAGAAGCGCTTGGTTACTCCATCCGTGAATTTACAAAGAACAGGACCGAGACTTCCTGTTGCGGGGGGGGTGGGGGATTTTCCCGTCTGTATCCTGATGAGGCAGCCGGCATAGCCGGAGGTAGGATCAATGAAGCGGAAGAGCAGGGGGGAAGAAGGATCGTAACTGCCTGTCTAAATTGCCGGCGTATGCTTCGGTCTTCCGCAGGGGAGAATACCGAGGTTCTCGATATCATCGAATTAATTAAAGATACGGATTGTTACTGAGTTAAACTGATTTGTCTATTTGCTTTGTTATCCTATTCTCTGGCAGTCTATACTATCTATGGTATTCTATGGTATTCTATGCAATCATAGCTCTTTATGCTATGTTATGCTCTTTTTGGTGCTGATGTTTCAGGAGCTTAGTCATCTGACAAGGTGCTTGAACGAAAGTGTCGTTCGAACCACCTTGACATCGCAATTACGAATCGACAATAATTATATACGAATTACCGACTTCCCCTGCTCCGATGAAGCTGACGCAGGATATGAATGATTTTTTAGTAGAGGACATTCTTGAGGATCTGAAGCTTATCGAGCGTGAACTCTACACTCATCTTGAATCCGATCCCCCCCTTCTGGGTGAGATTGCAACCTATCTCATCAGCGCCGGAGGTAAACGGGTCAGACCAGCTCTCACACTGCTTGGCTTCAAGGCTGCCGGAGGGGAGGATATTCAGATTGTCATTCCCATCTCCGCTGCAATAGAATTAATTCACACAGCTTCCCTTCTTCACGACGACATCAATGACGGTTCACCGATTCGCAGAGGTCAGATTACCTGCAACCGGAAGTATGGTGATGCAAATGCTTTGATCGCCGGAGATTTCCTATTTGTAAAGGCTTTCAGGATCGGGGGAATGTATGATTGGGAGATCGTCAAGATCATTGCCGATGCCTGCTCAAAACTCGCCGAAGGAGAGATACTTCAGGATTACAATCGCTACAATACCGATCTTTCTATAGATGATTACCTGGTGACCATTGAAAAGAAGACTGCCTCATTAATCACCACCTGTGTGAAGGTGGGTGCGGTTTTAAGTACCAATTCCCCTGAAGTGGTTGAATATCTTGCCGATTACGCCCACAATATCGGTATGGCCTTTCAGATAACCGATGATATTCTCGATGTGAAAGGAACTTCAGATATAACAGGTAAGCCCAGAGGGAACGATATCAGGGAGGGTCAGCTTTCCATAGTCACCATTAAAGCCCTTGAAATGACAAATGGCGCAGGGAGAAAGAGACTCGAAGAGATCATTAAAAAGCGCGAGAACTCGGATGAGGAGATCGAAGAGGCCATCGCAATAATTAACGACACACAAGCAACAAAATTTGCCTATGATCTTGCAATTGAGTATGCTGATAAAGCCCGCAGTCAACTGATGAAACTTCCTGAAAGTGATTATCGAGATAACCTGGAGCTCATAATAGAAATGATCATCGAACGCTATTATTAAGTGGAATTTCTCAGAAAATTCCTAGCAATATTTATTCGATGGGATTAACTATATTGTTATCTATATTACTCGGCTTATTTACCCAGCTATTTTACGAAGCGATTTTTCAAAATAGTACTATGAAGAGTCATATTCCTGCTTCAGCCGTTTACGCATATAGATCCAGTCATCAAGAGAATTATTGTATCTCTCGACCTCACCGAAACCAAGGTTTAGATAGAGGTGGTACGCCGGATTGTCGGTTTTCACACCCAAGCCGAAGAACTTCATTCCCTGCTCAAGCAGATAGTTTTCCCCTTTCATGACAAGCTCCTTTCCGATCCCAAGTCCCCTCTGATCTTCAAGCACCCCCACAGCTTCCAGTCTTCCTTCCCGCTCAAGTTTTTTTGGTTCGCTCTTCAGATAATCCTTAACCATGCGAAATGCATTCCATGACCCTCGTACCCCAAGAACCTTCAGACAGATCATGATGATGGGAAGGGTTATCTTGAACTCTGTGGTTGATATGATAATGGCTCCTACAAGTCTCCCCGAACTTGAAGCATGAGCGTGATGCACTACAGAATTTGGACTTTCTCCTGATATCTCCTGAAGATGCACATCCTCCTCTTCCCCCTTTAGAATTGCACTTTCCTTTCTCTCCGTTTTCCCTCTCCCTCCCCTTCCCCCTCCCCCCCCAGAATCTACGTAGATGATATCCTCGGCTACAAAAACCGCACCAACAATAGATCGGATGATTATGGGAATTATCCTGAGAGCCTTATCCGCGTCCCCGATGACAGCAGTAACTTTATCCTCGAAGGCTGGAGCCAGGATTTTACTGATTTCCTGAATTTCGGCTGGGCGTGATTTCCGTATAGTAATCAATGATTTCACCATGATTGTTCAATGTGAACTATGAAATAATGCACACTCAACGTACTAGTGAGTTAAAAATATTGGGGAATCACAAAAAAATAATTCATCAGCATTTCTGCTGAGGTAATAGGTAAAGAAAAAGAAATAGTGGATGCAACAAATCAGAACAATTAATGTAATCGACTAACAATCTGTTGATGGCTGTAACCACACCAACCGGTTTTTCATTCCTGCATCCGTGTAAGAAAAATGTTGTATCAATCCTAACTGAATTGCTCAGTTAGTATCTCTGCGGCCGGCGCTTCTGATAGCAATCGCGGCAATAGACTGGTCTGGTACCATCCGGTTTGAACGGTACTTCTGTTTCGACACCACATTCGGCACAAGTTACCTTGTGCATTTCGCGGGGTGGTCGGTCGTATCCGCCGCCTCCACCGCCTCTATTAAAACTGTCTCTATACATGATATTACTTCCGTTTTTATAAAGAGGTATTTCAAAAGAAATGCTCTCTTCGACGATTGTTTTTGCTTTTCATATATATGTTTATGGGCTGTTTCACTCTATTTCTCCGAATTTTTTCAAAACGTACTCAGGTGAGGGGAAGTTGAATATCAAGGGTGGCAAGGTATGCAATGATGCTCATGAGAGTTATGTTCCCGAGAAGAATTGGGAGAATGATCTTCCTGAATTGATAGCCCGAAAGAGATATGGAAATTGTGAGAACCTCATTTGGCAGTGGGACAAATCCAGCATAGGCGTAGGCAAAGATCTGGATCTGGGGGTCCTTCCGTTCTTTGAGCCAGTGGGTGAGTTCGTCAATGCGAGCCTGAATTCTTTCAGGAGCAATATCACGACCTTTCTTTCCGAAGTAAAAGAAGAGGGAATCCCCGATGGTTACGCCGAGCCCAGCGATAATTCCTAGAGCAATGGGATTGAGCCCACCAGAGGCAAGAGTGAAAATGGTGGCATAGAAGGAAGCGGAGGAGATGGTGGAAGCCCCACCAAAAGCAGCAGCGAGAAACACCAGGATGTACCCATTTTTTACTCCTATCCGATCTACGATCTCATCCGGGCCCACAATTAGCATGAGAAGACTCCAGAAGATAATGAAAATGAGCACTATGAGGAAAATGGCATGATCACGAACAGAAACAGAAACCTTATGATAACCATTTTTTGTTCCATTCACTACAGAATCGAAAGCTAATCGCGTCCCACCCCTAACCCCGATCACACCGTTCCGGGACGGCATGATTCCAGTGTCCTTTGTTTCAGACCCTGAGACGGATTCTTGTATAGGTTCGATTGTCATGATTTTCTCCCTGATGTTTTCCCGGTGCTCTCGTAATAAATTGTCGTGTAACTTCCAAAACTACCTAGAAATGTAACTTTAAAATTACCTATCTAAATTTACCAACACCGCATCACTTTCACCCAATTTAAAGATTATCATCCGTTTTGAACTCAAGAATGCGGCACTGTCCTTGTTTACACCGCATAATTTAAATATTATTTGAACGATACCATTCTCATGGCGCGTCCACGAAGTAAAATTTACGTCACTTG
>CAZTGJ010000068.1:0-12876 GCA_964613025.1 uncultured Thermoplasmata archaeon
TTCATCACTCAGGGAATGAAAATCGCACTTACTTCACATGGCTGAACTCTTACTTCTCTCCACAAATTATAAATACAAATTTAAATCACGTGCAAATAATAAGTAAGTATATTTAATTATAGAGGTTATCTTATGAAAAGGATGAAAATTGTATCTACCCTGATTATCCTTGTCTTAATAGTCCAGATGGGTGCCATTGTAGCACCGGCTCAGGGGTCCGGAATTCCGGAAGCAAGAGGTGATCATGAAGGTATGTACATGTCCTGGAACAGGGACACAGATCAGAATGGTATCGACGATCTCATCGATAAAAAATTCAGTGATGATCCTGAGGGGACGGTCCATATTTACATAGACTATGATCATTTTCCAACCAGGGAAGACAAATCCCGACTCAAAGATTATCTCACTGTTTCCTACGAACCAAAATACATCAATACTCTCTGTGCGCTGGATGTTTCTCTTCATCACATCTCCGAGATAGTTGAACTTCCCGGAGTGATCATGGTTGAGGAACAGCTTCCCATGACAACCCAACTGGATATAAGCAACAAGGCGGTGAAAGCACGGCAATCCCCGGAATATGATAACGAGAACGAGTGGGGTGAGTATGGATTTGATGGTTTCGGGATAACCGTTGCTGTTCTTGATACTGGTGTTGATGATTCCCATCCGACCTTTGAGGAACGATATCTTGGTGGATACGATGCAACTGTGCCGGTAGAAAATAATCCCGGTGACAATAATGGCCACGGTACCCATGTGGCTGGGATAATCCTAGGGCAGGGGGGAGGGGATGATGACCCTGACAAAAATTACACGGGGGTTGCACCCGGGGCAAAGCTCATCGACGTTAAAGTGCAATATACGGAGACTGGTTTGGGCGAGCACTTCATAAGAGGGGTGGACTGGTGTATCGATCAGGCGGATGCCAATCGCGAGTGGGACGATACTCAGCGTGATTATAATGGGATCGACATTATGTCTGTTTCCATCGGGGACGGTAATGATGATGACGGAAGCAGTGCCACAGCCCAGGCCGTGAACAGCGCTGTGGAAGCAGGGATCGTTGTGGTCTGTGCTGTGGGGAATAACAATGGAAATGCTATAAATGCTCCCGCCAGCGCTGATAGAGCTATATCTGTAGGTGCTATCGACGATATGGAGAGTGTTAGCCGCAACGATGATGAGATCTGGAGCGGATCAAACGTCGGTCCAAGGGCTGATGACGGTGATGGTGACGACATGGATGAACTGAAACCTGACGTTGTTGCTCCTGGAGTGGAAATTGAGTCCGCCAATTATAATCACGACGTTGGTGGTGCTGATTATGCCACGATGACCGGGACATCCCAAGCTACGCCCCATGTATCAGGTGTTGTTGCATTGCTTGTCCATGCGAAGTCGTATCTCACTGTTGACGAAGGGGTAAAGAATATTAAACGTATTTTCAGAAGAACTTCTGAGATGCCTAATGGGATACGACCTTCTGCACCAGAGGTTGATGATGACTGGAATTCAACATATGGTTGGGGGTTAGTTGATGCGTACAAAGCTGTTTGGTATGCCAGTACTCCAGCTAAAGTAACCATTCCCAGAATTGAGTTTGAGAGATCCACACCCAATGAAGGAGATGTGCAGAGAATAGAATTTCAGGTTGGTGAGACCAATGGTATCGATGTTGAGGGAGGTCTTATTAAAGCCTACAAACAATCGATAAGTTCCAAGAACCTTTTGCTTGAGACTGACCTTGAAGGCCTCCGTGGATCCACCACTAAAACCTACTCCATTTTTGGATATGAGACAGTGGGAGGCGAAAACAAGATCATCGTAACTGTTGAAGATATCTCAGATGCCGGTAATGTAGAGGATGATGCAACAGTCACCGGCAATTACAAGCCCATTGCTGAGATATATACCGATGACTCCAGCAAGGAGGAATATACCATTGTTCCAGAGCAGGAGGTCGAGTTCCATGGAAATGCATCATACGACGAGGAACATCATGATCTGCTCCACAAATTCGTCATGGGTGATGGTACCGTGTTCGATTACTCCACCACTTCCTGGGCGAGTCATGTATTTGAGAACGGAAGATACACAGTCAAGCTTTATGTTAAAGACGAATACGGTGCAGTCAGTAAACCGGACATAGTAATAGTCACTGCAAATCTTGATCCAACTGCCGATGCCGGCGAGGATCTTGTAGGTGGGCGGGGAGATCCGGTCACTTTTGACGGGACTGCTCTCAACGATGGTGACCATGATGATCCCAATGATGCCATTGTTCTCTACGAATGGGATTTCGATGGTAATGGGGAATATGAGTTCGAGGACGATGAAAGCGGATTTGCCACTCACACATACAATGAACTGGACGAATATGAAGCATGGTTCAGGGTTACGGATAAATGGGGAGCGCAATCAGAGGATAGTGTGAACGTTAAGATCGTGGAAGGAAAGCCTCCGAAGGCTGATGCTGGTGAAGATCAGACTGCAGTTGTCGGAGAACCAGTGAATTTCCATGGTGTCGGTACCGATGAAGATGGTACAATTGAGAAGTACGAGTGGAACTTTGATGACGGATCCGGATGGAAAGTCTATGAGAGCGGAGAGGGTTCGCATGCATATGACACGTATGGAACATACGAACCACGATTTAAAATAACCGATGACGACGGGAACGAAGACAGTGACCGTCTCATTGTAAGGATACATCGGCCGCCCAAGGCAAAAATTCAATCTCCGGAGGATGATGGGAATTACGCTTCAGATGAGGACATCACCTTCGATGCTTCGGGATCATCAGATCCTGATGGAACCGCACTGAGTTATCGATGGACTTCGGATATCGATGGGGAGATCGGCACGACAAAGATCTTTGATACACAATTGAATTACGGACGGCATACGATCACTCTTGGTGTTACCGATGCTGATGGTGCCGAGGATTCCACCTCGATCACCATCGCAGTAAAGGATGCCTCGGATACCCCGCCAACTGTGAGTATTGCTTCTCCTGCCAATAATTCTTGGCATCAGATGGGAGATACAATCAGATTATCCGCTTCAGGGAGCGATCCTGACGGGGACAATCTTACGTATTTATGGGAGATCGGCGACGATTATTATTCTGGAAGGACCCAGGAGGTAAACCTGGATGCAGGAAGTCACCATATCAAAGTCTATGCGGACGACGGACGTGGCGGAATCGGACATGACAGCATATTCGTGTCTGTAAATGAGCAGCCCAAGGCAGTCATCAAAGGTCTCGATCTTCAATATCCGGAAGGAACTACTATCTCCCTCGATGCATCGGATTCCTTTGATCCGGATGGGCATACCATAACGAACTACACCTGGTATTCGGATATTGAAGGAATGATATATCAGGGCAGTACCAGTAAGGTAAACAAGCAGCTTTCCCTTGGTAATCACAATCTTACCCTGACCGTACGTGATCAGTATGGAGGGGAGGGGACGATCAACACCATCGTGTTTATTAAAAACCCTATTGACTATTCTATCAAACTTTCCACATTCAAAGAAAGCGGTACCGTTACCTACGACAAACCTGCACTGTTTTCGATCACCGGAAGGAATGACTTGTATAGTGCAGCCACTGTTGTGTTAACTGCGGAAAATGTCCCCCTGGATTGGACAGTGACCTTTTGGAGCGGCCTAAATAACACGAATGGATTATGGTATTTGGGGGCAAAAGGTCAAAGCGACGCAGAGAAAGTTTTCATCGTGAAGGTAGAAGTTCCCAGGGACGCACAATTGGCCCAATCCGCGAATATCAGGATAATCGCAGAAATGGGCAAGGACGAGGAAATAGTCCGGGATTCCATAGACCTGCAGGTGGTTGTTGGTGTCTACAATGCCGTAGCCGTTTCCATCAATGCAGGAAGAATGTTCGTTGACACTGCCGGAGACACCATCGATCTTGAAATGACCGTCAGGAACAACGGGAACTCAAGAGATACCTTCACATTGGGATCAAGCGCACCTGATGGCTGGGAACTTACCTATGATCCCGGTGATTCCATTGACCTTGATATGGGAGCCAGTCAATTGGTGAAAATCAAGGTCAAATCTCCATCAGGCGGTGCAAAGGGAGAACTCATCGACTTAGTTATTTATGCTCGATCAGCCGGTGATTCCTCAACCAATAATTCTGTCACGACCCGGATAAGCATTCTCACAGAGAAAGATGATGACGCACCAGGTTTCGAACTTTCGATTCTCATTGCTGCACTCTTAATACCCATTGTCTTTACATTCAGGAAACGTCGAGTGAAAAAGTGAAGAGGGTTAGAATTAGTCCTCGTCAAGCGAGGATTTCAGGAGTCCACTGATAGTGTCCGGTTCCGATTCGTCCGAGTCGGAATTTGTTTTCTTTCTGAAATTCGCGAGATTATCTTTGATCCTCATTATATCTTCCCTGCTCATTCCCAGAAGACCAATTCTGCGTTTATCATTCAATACAAGTTGGTGTGACATCTGGACATGAACCTTTTTAACATCAGAAAAATCAAAACGGACATCTTCATCGGTATAGCTGAGTACAATTGCATCGTCATCGAGACGTGCACCGTTTGAAGGAGGGTAATATTCGATTGGGTTACGGCTGTTCCTGTACTCTTTGATCCAGACCACATCAGTATAGGGTTGGATCGCTGAAAGGAATAAACCCATATTGGTGATCTGCTTCATAGGAATAGCAAAGCTCGTATCCTTCAACACCACAACGACGTAGGGGAATATCTTGGAAACCCGAAGATTCTTATTAGAGAAAATTGTTGTCACATCTTCCCAAGGAATGAAACCTTTTTTCCTGAGATTGACCCAGACATTGGAACAGAGGGGGGGATAGAAACCAGACTCCAGAACCCTGAGCTTGTGAATTCCCGTGAATCCGATGACTAATGCTAAAAAGACAGGGTAAAGGAGGATCCCGAAAAGGATGAATGCTAATACCGCAAGATAACCAGAGTGCAGAGTCCCAACATAGATGATGAGTCCGACCAGGAGAATAATGCTGATACCGATAAATATGAAACGCAATTTTTCCCGAGTTATGGATCGTTCCTCGGAATATAGTGAAGTACCCGGATCATCTTGCCCATTTACCATAGGAATTACCTGCCCTTGCGGTTCTGGTGAAATTCGGTTCCTATTTATCTTGTTTTCTCTTTTTCAGGAGCGGATTTCTTTCCAAAGAAAATGTCAAACACCTCTGACACACTGTTAAGGATGGATGGGAGAAAGGTGAACAGCACCCAGGCAAGGAAAAAAAGCACCATGAGACTTCCGATCTTTCCAAGAATATGGTGAGCGAATTCGGGTGACGTGGTGCCTGTGTACGTAAGGTACGTTATCATGGACATTCTAATGATGTTGAAAATAAAGATGATCGGTATGATCAGGAGAAAGGCCTTCAGTTTGGTTGCAGGCGGTTCACGGGCGCTGAAAATGGCAGCACTGAACAGGAAAATTGAAGAAAATGCTGTGCATGAAAGAGTGATGAGGATCTCGTCATGACCATTGTGCTGAATAGGTACGGAGAGAATAAAATCATTGCTCCGAAAGAAATAGGAATTACCGCTGAAATCTATTTCCCCTGCTTCTGCTGGAAATCCGGTGAACGTGAGAAATGCAGACACAAGATAGGCATTTACATATTCCAGATACAGTTCAACGACCGGTATTGATGATACAATTGCATAGCCCGCCATGGAGAACACGGTTATTCCGGAAAGAAATCGCAGACCTTCCAGACCTCCCTGAGGTATGCTCGAGATCTCTTTGTATGCGATAAATCCGAAAAAAGGAACTGCACAAAGGGAAAATACGGCATTAATCGAATCGTTCATATCCTGATAATCCTGGTAGTGGAGGGACCAATAGATCCCATAAAGGAACCATCCGGCAGCAGAAAAGAAAAGAGGGTTGATTCCCAAAATAGTGGTTGCGGATCCCTGTGCCCTGCCGGTAGCTAAGTCCGATTGGGTGGCTGTTGTAATTCTTTTAGCGCCTTCCATGCTTTCTTCCGGATGGTTTTTAGACCCTATATGAGCAGTGAGTCGTTTCGTCCGGAACATGTATCCGAGGCTGAGAAATGCCAGTGATAGAAATAGGACTGCATATCGTAACATATTCATCGTTTCCTCTTTGCCTCCCTTAATATGTGTTTCCCCGGCTTCCCCCGCCCCCCCTGGATATGTTTCCCGGTATGAATATCAGTAACCCGAATAGTACATGTCACTGAAAGCAGTTTCTTTCATACATTCTTCAATTTCCTTTCGATGTGGATAGGGTATCCCCTTTTTAGCAACATGGAGGGTTCCTGCTGCTGTGGCGAACGTTAAACAATCCTCCAACTCCCTATCTTCGAGGTACGCGTGAATGAACGCAGCATTGAACACATCTCCCGCTCCGGTTGGGTTCTCCACGGGAACTGATTGTGCAGGACTGTGAAGGATTGTATCATGCGTGTACAAAGAAGCACCCTTCTCTCCCCGATGCACCACCACTATTTTTACTCCCTTCGCCAGGAGAATAGATGCTGCCCCATATATCTTTTCGCTGGCTTGTTCAGCCCCGGTTTCCCCCCCTGCCTCTTCCCCCCCAAGTTCTGCAGCTCCTAAAATTTCCACTTCATTTCCAAAGAATACATCGATATATTTCATCAATTCCTGAACCTGATGAATATCCTCTTCCTTCCAGCATCCCGTTTTCCCAAGAACACTGATGGGGGTTCCCACATCTATCGAAGTGGTGAGTTCCGCTTTCTTTGCCATTTCCAGGATACTGAGGTTTGCTTTTCCCTGGAGCCCCGGAAGCCAGAAGTAGCCTGCCCTGTGTAAATGCCGAAAGTGCTCCCAGCACTTCGGATCGGAGAACGGAATATCATCTTCATCGAAGAATAGATTTGCACCGAAATCCGAAATAAAATGCCGGGTCCCGTCTTTGAATGCGATCCCAAGGGTCATGGCAGTAGTGCAGCTTTTCTTCTTAACGAGGAACGGTCGTGCTCCTGATTCAGTGATATTCTCCATAAGAATCCTGCTTCTCCAGTCGTTTGCCACAGGAGCATAGATGCAACTCTGGTTTCCAAGGTGTGCTGAAGCAATGGCAAAATTCCCTGCATTTCCACCGGTAGAATGAGTGATCTGTGTTCGAGAACTCCCCTCTGAGATACTTTTATGGATCGGTTCGGGGAGTATATCCAGAAAGATATCCCCAAAGGCAAGTATTGCGGGGGATCTCATCGACTTCTGGAGCTCAAATCCTTCTGCATACACTTGCATCTTCTTTTCTTCTCCTCCCTGTCCATTCCAAGCACCTGAACTATTCCTTCCCGGCACCTTCCATTCATCTGAAAATCCCTTTCCTTTTTTATTCCATTCCGCTGAATTTTCACTGGATAACAAACCATAGTACGTATTCAGACCCGATATCCCAGGTATGAAATCATGATTCTTAAGCTGCGACTGATAGATGCTCAAGAGCTGGATCTTCCGCTTCAGTAACTGGTTTTCAAATTGGAACAGATAATCAGGATCAGGCAGTGGGTTCCATATTGAATATCTGAGGATCGTTCCTGTGAACAGACTCAAGGTAATTGCCTGGTTCACCATCTCACAGGTGAACATATGAGCAGGATGTTGATCATGTGACGATGGCATGATGATCATCCCGGGACAATATGCGGCGATGATGGATGCAAATGATCTGCTATACTTGAGCGGATCCCCTTCTCGGTCCAGCCAATGGAATGTGGGAGTGGCTCCCAGCTGTGAGCAGACCTTTCGAGCTTCATCTTCCCGGAGGTCCCACAACGAGCTGTCCGATCCGGAGGTGACGTAGTGAATATCAATGGTATTTGCAAGGGCGCGAAGGTGGAGAAGCAGAGCACCGGATGACAGGACTTCATCATCGGGATGTGGAGCGACCACCAGGATCCGACTTGAGTTAGGCAGATTCATGCTATGCCTCAATCACCGTTCCCCTGCCTATGACCCGCAGATTTCCACCCTCAAGATAGGAGACGAATATTGGTGAACCAGGTTGGTACACCAGGGGACGATCGAAGTGCATAGTAATGATTCGGTCTTTCTGAGGAACGGCGTTCATATGATTATTTTTATAATTTTTATTATTATAATTATTTATATGTGGATTATCATTAATATTATTATTTGGATTTGTAGATTCAATGCTATGTATCCTTCCGGGTTTCATCTGCATATGAGTGGACAGATGTAATACCATGTCCGCCTCAAGTGGAAGCTTCCAGAAAGGATTTACCTCCAGTCTCAGTTTTAATTTTTCTTCTGATTTGATCTCCGATGTTCCCTCTGCCATGACCATTCCGCGATCCAGGTCCTGCGTTTCTATCCCTTTCATTGCAAGGCCAACCCGTTCTCCAATTCCAGCAGAATCGACATCCTTATCGTGTGTCTGAATGGATCGTACGAGGACCTCCTTTCCCAGTGGATGAAGTATGAGCTTCTGGTGCTTTTTCACCGTGCCTGATCGGACGATACCCAGGATAACCGGTCCTATCCCTTTGACATTGAAATGATGGTCGATAGGAACGATTGTACTTCTCCCGTCCTCGAATTGTTCGTATGACTGTAGGAGTTCTTCTTTCAGTTCCGGAGGGGGGAGGGTGGTGAATGTGTAGTTCTCCAGGACTGTCCCTTTGAGGAGTGGAATGATCTGATCCGGTTGAAGATAGTTTGTGAGATAAATGTATCCTTTTGCTATAGCAGCGGCCTCTATTGCAACGATGAGTTCTCCAAGTGCGGCATTGATCTCCGAGATCTCCATGATGATGAGGTCGCTCTGGTCTAGAACAAAGAAGAGTGAAGAGAGTTTTGCAGGATAACGAGTGGGCTGGAGGAAGGTGATGGTGTCTTCGTCTTTTCGGAAATTGTACATGGTAATGTCGCTTTCCGTCCCTTTCTTACCGAATTGTGAAACGAATTCCGGTGAACCTGTTATCCCGATGTTGATATTCATAAAGCGCGCTCATCGGATTTCATAATTAGGTTTTTCGCAGATTAAACATCGCAATATGGGATGGGAAAGGAGATGAGAAAAGAAATGAGAAAAGGAAATAAGAAAGGAAATGAGAACGAAGATGAGAAAGGAGAATTGAAGGGAGATGTGAATGATGCGAGAACTGAATTGAAAGGGGAAATGATTTCGAAAAAACTGAGGATTCTGATTATTCCTTGTAGCTCCAGGGAGCGAAGAGGATGAAGCCCGCAAGAATTTCGATCCGGCCTAACCACATACAGAGAATGAGAACGATTTTGGATAGGGGGTGCATGGCGCTGAATGCGTAATAGGGTCCATCGGTTCCGGCAGGGGGTCCCACGCCGCCCATGGCAGTTGCTACCGAAGACACGGAATCCATGAGGTTCTCCCCGGTGAACATAATGATGGTGGATGAGATCACAAGAATGATCAGATACACAAAGAAATAGGTGCTTACTGCCTGTACCAGGTTCTCAGGAAGGGTGCGGCCTCCAATGGTTATGGGCATTTCCCTCTGGGGATGGATGGTTCTGGAGATCTCCCGTCGTGCTATCTTCATGAGCACTATGAGGCGGATCACTTTCATTCCGCCGCTGGTTGAACCGGCACTCCCTCCGATGACCATGAGAATGACGAGAAGGAAACGTATGGATTCGGGCCAGCTTCCGTACCCGGTACTGGAATACCCGGTGGCAGTGTTCAGTGAGACGACCTGAAAGAGAGCATATCTGAAGGAGAGGAGGGGTGAGTATATGTTATCGAAGCTCAGTTTCACGGTGATGATAAGGCTGGCAAGAAGCATGATAGTGATGAAGGTTCTGAACTCGCTGTCCTCTGTGAGCTTTCTCCAATTGCCGTGTAATGCATGAAAATGAAGTACGAAATTGGTTCCGGCAATCACCATGAATGTGATGATGATACCCTCGAAGACCACATTGTCATAGGCTTCGATGTTCAGTGCCCTTGGAGAAAATCCGCCAGAAGAAAGGCAGGTAAATGAGTTTCCGAATGCATCGTATAACGGCATTCCGGTGAGACGAAGCAGAGCTATCTCAACGAGGGTGAACAGGGCATAGATCTTCCAGAATATGGTGGCTGTCTGCGCAATTTTGGGTTTGAGACGTGCCATGGTCAGACCGGGAAGCTCCACCTTGAGAAGCTGAATCGAACTTCCCATGAATCTCGAAAGGATAACTATCGTGAGAACAACGATCCCCATTCCTCCCAGCCACTGTGTGAGGGAGCGCCAGAAAAGCAGGCTTTTCGGCCAGGGATAATATACTTCCTTCCATTTGTCCGAGGGTCCATCCGTAAAATCCCCATCTGAAAAGAAGGATCCAGGTTTCCCATCCTGGAAGCTAATTGTTGCATTATCATAGCTTGAATTTGTGAAGGTACAGTTGATGAACCAGCAATCATCGAATTCGATATTCCTGAACCGTGAATTCTGGAAACTGCAATGGTCAAAGTACACATCATAGAGGGACATATTGACAAATGTTGTATTCGTAAACGTGGTATTGTGGAATACCTTGCTTTCGATGGAGTCATCAATGAGGGTCCCGTTCCATTGTTCATCAAAGACCTCATCTGCTCCAATCATGGTTGCCCCTGTGGTGGTGAATCCGGACATGGATTCAAAATAGGCGTCAAGGGGATCAAGCTCACCAGAGATGATATAGGGTGTGGCTGCAAAAGCCGCGACAAGTAGCCAGGCAAGTCCGACAACTGCGAATCCTTCTCTTTCCAGCAACTCCAGGTCTTCGGGATTCTTTTTTTCACCCACCAGCCAGAAAATGAATCCAACAAGGAGTGTTATCAGGGAGGGAATTCCATATACAAACAGAAAATATTCAGGGCTATCAAAATACCGGGTTCCCTTCCCATCGGCAAATCCCAGGACCCCTGCGAGAGGGGTGAGCAGAAATGAAATGGAGAACAGCATCAAAAGGATACCAATGGACCGTAATATGGGATGGATTCTTATCCATTCACCTCCTTAAAAGAGCGCGGAGAGGTCAGTTATAAAGTTTCCCTTTCCGAACAGGATGATCTTGTCACCGGCTTTGAGCTCGAACCCTTTCTTGGGAACAAAGGTCTTTTTTCCACGAATCAGGGCGCCGATGATCACATCGGTTGGTATTGAGAGTTTGTTGATGAGCTTGCCATCAAGATTGGATTTTTTCGGTATGCGCAACTCAACTGCCTGTGCATCGCCACCGATTATTGACATGGCCTCGATGTTCTTGGATATGATGAAAGGGAAGATTGTCGATACAGCGGACAGTTTAGTATTTACCACCGTATCGATGGACATGGTCTCCAGAAGAGGATGCAGCTCTTCATTCTCGATAATGGCAATTGTTCGTGTGGCACCGAGCTTTTTCGCCAGAAGGCAGGATATGATATTGGTCTGTTCCTTCTGGGTGGCGGCAACGAAGGCATCTACCTTGCTGATACGATTGTCCTTGAGGAGATTGACATCGCTTCCCATTCCCTTGATCACGCTGATGTTCAGCCCAAGGCGGGCAAAAACCCTATTGGCGAGATCTACATCTTCCTGATTCTTGTCGACCAGGGTGATATGTCTCCTCTGACGCTTATCCATCTTCAGAATGAGGGAGAGCTTGATCCCGATCCGGGTGGCTCCGAGGATGATGACCCTTTTTACCGTGTCTTCCTCGTTCACCTGCCTGAGTCCCCTCCCGAAATGCCGTTCAAGAAGGGGAAGCACTTCATTTTTCAGCACCAGGATCTGTACCCTGTCCCCGGGAAGGAACTGGGAATTCTTCTTGGGAATGATGACCTCCGATTTCCTGAAGATCAGAACAATGTTGGCATAATCGAAGATATCACTGATTTCCTTGTACTTGAGACCGACCACAGGGGAAAAGTCCTTGATCTCGGCTTCCATGACCATGGTCTTCGTTTCCGTTATGAGCTTCATGTTGAAGAGGGAAGGGGTCAGCAGTACATTTCCAATATGCCGTGCTGCCATCTGATCCGGACAGAATGCAATATCCACCCCGATAGACATGAACTTCTCGGTATCGATGGCATTATCCATGAGATCGACATTGTTCACCCTGGCAATGGTCTTGAGCCGTCTGTTCAGTTTGATGTCGATAAGTTTCTTGACCTCATCGGAATTCCCATTCTGCTGTCCGGTAAGTTCCCTGGTGATCATTTTAAACTTTGCAAGCGTGCAGCCTGTGAGGTTGACCTCATCGGAGCCGGTGACCGCAATGAAGGAGTCAGCATCCTCTATTCCGGCCTCCTTGAGTTTTTCAGGGTCGGAGGCACTCCCCATCACTGTGAGGACATCGAGGATCTCCATTTTTCTGCAGGCTTGGATATCCTGCTCGATGATGGATACGTTGTGACCCTCTTCGCTAAGCCTGATAGCTATGTTGGAGCCGATCTCGCCTGCTCCCGCTATCACGATATTCATGATTGGCAGACCTGAAACGCATATAAAAACGTTTTCACCAGCCGTGATATTCCGTTTTTCATCCCAGAATCCCATGGTTTCCCTTAATTCCACAAATACCCGGAGGATCCTTCAAATTTTCCTTGCATACGAACACCATCCTCCCCCTTTACCCGACGTTTCTCTCTGCCCCCCATATAATTCTCCCCCACTTCACCCCCCCACCATGTGCAGATCAAATCCCATTTTCCTCTACTACGCGATCTCCGCATCACTTTCTCACCTCAAAATTATCATCCTCCGTCCTCCCCCGCCTCCCCACCCTTGTCCAAATTTAATATTAGCCACTTTTCTCTCCTTTTCTTTACGTAGCACCAAAACGTTTAATTAACCCG
>CAZTGJ010000069.1:0-9514 GCA_964613025.1 uncultured Thermoplasmata archaeon
ATGCAATCCTTCCGATCAGTTTCATCATGGTAACCTTCGGGGTAGTACGGAAGAAGCCATTTCAAAAAAGAAGAAGAACCAAGCGATTAAGGAAGATGAAAGATCGCACTCCATGGCGATGATGAGAGATCAATCCCTTATCAGTTCAGATCAAGTTTGGGTTTGAGGGGGTTGAAATCATTGGTGTGGTCCATCTTCATCCAGAGGATTCCCGCTCCACCCAGGATCAGGAAGTAAAGAACGATGATGAGATGGATCCCGAATCCTGAAGAGATGGCCATGTGGGTTGAGACGCCGAGGGCGACATAGGTGGTTGTCCAGATACTCTCGATTGTCCCGAATCCACCGACGCTGTGGATCGGAAGTATCGTTGTGATCACCATGATTCCCGAGGCGATCAGTATCTTCCAAATACTGAGATAAATCGCCATTTCCATGAGGAATAAATGCGTCATCATTGAAGCAAGTATCCATATGAATATGGACAGGATGAATGATGAAATGATCACATAACGCGATTTGATGATCTTGAAATTCTCCAGGGTCTCTTCACTCTTTTCCAATGCCATCCTTGTATACTTTATTCTGTCCAGTCTTGTTTTACTGGTGAAGCCCTGTACAAATTTGAGAAATCTTTCATTATAGAAAAGAAGAAGGGCAATGAAAAGAAATATCATTCCTATCATGAAGCCCACGAGAATGAGACAGCTCGTAACAAATAGGGGTAGATCTCCGACATGATAGAATGAAATGAGGAAGAGGAAGGCAATTCCCAGGAGATCGAAGATCCTTGCCACCATCAAGCTGGATAGGCCGTAATTAATTGGGAGATTCTCCTTTTCTTTCAGAAAGTAGATGTAGCTCAATTCACCTAATCTTGCAGGGATGACATTATTGAATAAATTGTGTACGAACAGGATCTGCAGCAGGTTTTTGACAGGGACTTTCCCTTCCAGAATGATACTCATTCTGATTGCTCTCAAAACGAAAACAAGCACATACAACACAAAACCGATCACAAGGAAAAGAGGGTTTACACTCACCAAAGTTGACCAAAGCGTACTGGCCTCAATCTGCGATAGGAGAATTCCAATTAATACAATTGTAAAAATCCCCATAAACAACATTCGTTTGGTGATGTGCATCTAGGGAGATAGATTTTCATAATCATATATATGTGTTACTATGTGTGATGGTTATCAGTTTTTCACATAATTCATTAATTTTTATTAATAATGCCTTGCCCTCCTCCCATACATTACTCGATATATGTGCAACATTTAATAGTGTAATACATATTCTCTCATTGGCACTATCTCACTTATAGCAATAAATATTGTGATAGAATGAAGATACTCTTGCTCAATTACGAATATCCTCCGGTGGGGGGAGGGGGCGGATACGTTGCCCACAACATTTCTAAGAACCTCGTTCAAAGGGGTCATTCTGTCACTGTAGTTACTGCAACCTACAGAAATCTTCCTGCCAAAGAAACCAGAGATGGTGTGATCATCTACCGACTACCATCACTCAGGAAGAAAATGGCACGGACAACCTCTTTCGAAATGCTTACCTATATCATATTATGCCATTTGTTCCTCATGATATTGAGACTCAGGGGAAAGACATTCGATGTCTCCCACATTCATTTTGCCCTCCCCACCGGAATCATTGGACCATGGGTAAAGTTGCTCTTTGGGATACAATATCTCCTTACTATCCACGGAACCGATCTTCCGGGCAACGATAAAACCAGATTTACCATCTCACACGAGATCTCCAGACCATTTCTTATATTTTCACTTGGGAACGCTGCCCATATCACGACAGTGACACCCCACCTAAAGGATTTAGCACTTCAAGTAGTAAATAGAGATGATATTTCCATAATTCCTAATGGGGTCAATGCAGACCTGTTCTATCCAAGAAATGTTGAAAAATCAGATGAAATCATTTTCTTAGGAAGGCTTATTCCCATTAAATCCCCGGAATTCATCATAGCAGCTTTCCCTTCGATATTACATTCTGTTCCACATGCAAAACTTGTCATCGGGGGCGACGGTTACATGAAACATGACCTGGAAGCCCTTGTTGAGGAGTTGCATCTCAATGATCATGTCTCATTTGTTGGATGGATCGAACATGATAAATTACCGGAATTTCATTCCCGGGGTAAGATATTTCTTTCCCTTCAGAAGCACGATAATTTTGGTAGTTTGGCCATGTTAGAAGCAATGGCTTGTGGATTACCGGTTATTGCCAGTGATACAGGCGATACAGACAAACAGATCATCAATGGAAAGAATGGATTTGCAATTGAATTGGATAATCATGGTGAGTTTATTGATTCTGTTGTGCATCTCCTGACAAATGAAGGGGAGAGAGAGCAGATGGGAAAAACGGCATCTGAACAGATACGGAAGAATTACTCATGGGAGGGGATCACGAGTAAATACGAAGAACTTTTAATCAAAACCTTCAAAGCCTCCCACTAATTCCAATGTATCCTAACTCATTCTTTTATATATTCTTCATTCAATTGGTAAATTCCGATTATACCAATACTTTTTTCCAGCGAATAATGCTGATAAAAGAAAACTTTAAAATCTGGGTTATTGTCAAAGTAATCCAGCGTGGTTGCCCAATCGATAACCGCATATTTTACAGAATTTTCAATTAAGTAGTCCTCAAGTTCATCGAGAGTAGGATATCGTAAAAGATCGATGGATATGTAAAGGTCAGGACTATGATAAAAATATGCATGGGAAATATCCATTACCACTCTACGATCGGATGTCACCGCTACTGCAAGGGACATGGTAAATATTCTGTCATCAGGTTCCGTGACTGAGTTTACGTATTCTGCTGCATCCCTGATATTTCCAGGGGAAGGTAATTTGGTGTTCTTTTCCTGTTGTTCGATGTTCTGTATAAACGAATTCGACACAAGTACCGATGCCACGATAATTGAAACAAGCACGAACACTGCATCGTTCATTTCCTTTGGAATTTGTTTGATGAAGCGGACGAACCCCACCCCCCCTCCCAGGGATAACGGAATCATGAACTCATAATAATAGAAATCCAGAAACTGGCCATAATTCATGTAAAACAGAAAAATTATCGAAAACCAGATTAAAATAATGCTATCTCCAAACTGCAAAGGTGATGTCTCATGATATTTGAGAAGATATACTATTAGTGCCATTGTCGTAAAATAGCATAAATTGAGCAGCACTTTCTCCTGTGTATTGTAAATTGATTTTTCAATAGAAAGAATGAAATAAATTGAAAATATCACTCCTGTGATGTAGTAATAATATTGTTTTGACCATCCCGTTTTCATCCTGGGAATTGGGACATGAAATCTTTGCTGAGAAAATGACTTCACATGGCCAATCATTGTATTCACAAACCTCATCATAGGGTTCATAACAATGCTCATGAGAATGAGGATGAGAAATACACTGAATATTTGCGAGCCTAATCTACTATAATATTCCTGATGAAGCAGAAGAAGATAAATAACCATAAAAGCAGCGACTAGCAATGCAAGAGTCCTAGAATCATTATCAGCAATGGTTTTTCTCATAATTGATGAAGGAGTGGCCGCTAGGAAGAATAATATCAGAATGATAATATTCATATTATTATTTAGCTGATACGGGGAAATGAAGGAATACCAGAAAAAGAGAATGAAAGGAAATGATAGTGCCAGATATAGGATTTTTTTTCCTATCGACTGCATGAGATTTATTAGATAGACTACAAACAGTAGGATCAAAACGAATGTGCGATAACTCAACCACGGAATGTAGGTGATAATGAAATAATCTGGGAATTGATGGACTGAAACATCTTTCCCGGCAGAACTCCCTGAAAACAAGGCAGTTATGTATTCCCAAGAAGCCAAATGGGCGAGCAGGAAAAAGAACGGAATGAATCCAATTATAAATGAAATGATATAAAGAGTGGATTGGGTAAAAGATTTGCGAAGAACATCTATGTCGCTCCATTTCATTGTCTTTTTTTCTCTATGATTGTATGCAAGGATAATGAGCGGAATAATGATTATTGATAAACCAGCCGTCCTCCTCACAAAAATTGCCAGACCCATGAGAATTCCTGCGGAAATCAGCAGATTCAAATTGTTCATTGAAAGACTTTTTACGATGAGAAAGATTGTAATAATGAATAGCAATGATAATAGAACTTCAGGGATCAGCATTGATCCATATTTGATCGTGAATGGGGAATATGCGAATATTGCACATGAGACAAGAGCAGCTTTTTTATTAAATAATCTGACAGTTACTTTGTAGATGAAATATATCGTCAGGGTAGAAGCCACTACTGATGACAATCGTGCAGCTTCCACAGAGTTACCAAATAATGTAAGGAAAGAGGACACATAATAAAGATATATTGGAGTTCTGGCATGGTAATCCACGAGCGGAACCTCACCTTTTGTAATTAAGTAAGAATCATATAAATAAGCAATTTCATCCCCTCTTAAAGCGATCTTGCTGATATAGTATAACCTGATGAGAAATGCAGTGACCATAATGAAAAATAGATATTTGCGACAGTCATCATTTTTAAGGGAAATTCTTGAAAAAAGTGATCGTCTGCAGCTACTGCATGCGTTTTCGGTTCCTTCATTGTTTTGTGACTTATTCATAATTTCTTATATAGGAGATTATTATTCCTATATAATTTCTCTGATGTGTGAAAATTCAATATTTTTCGTTACTCACCCTTCACTCGTAACCAAGAGGAATAATTATATAGAAAGTCATTATATCTGCAACCGTGAAATCAAAGAGGTTTTTTCAAATATTCCTGATTCTATTATTTATCTTGAGCACTTGCCCCTTCGTTCAGGCAGAAGATGCACCAGTCCAGATTTTCATCCTTGTTGACAATGAGAATATCGTGATCGGCGACACCATAACCATTACTGTTTATACTTGTAAAAATTCAAATCCCATCTCCCCGGATCAGTTGAGTATCTCCTACAGGATTTCAAATAATATAACTGAGTTGGATTTAATTGAGGATACAACGGGAATCTATGTGACAACCTTCTCCTTAACCGAAGAAATTTCTTCTGAAAGAATACTGGAATTCAAAGCAATTGCTCAGCTTGATGGGATCAAGACTGAAACGATAAAAATTCTCACAACCCACTCACTCCATTCGACCACCACGATCAACAATCTCTTTCCAGCTTCTGGAAATACGATTGTTGTCACATCTCATACCTTTGATAATGATGTTCGATATGATCCCGAGTCCCTTCGTATCTGGGTGTACGTTGACTATCAGGAGGAGTTCTGGAATTCAGAGCAAAAAAAGCAGGAATTGGTTGTCGGAAAATTAACGGAAGGAGTCTTCAGATCCACGTACAAGATCTCCCCTGAGGATACTTCCAGTCACACCTATAGATTCGTCACAGAAATCAAGGAGGGCAACTTTTCAACATTCTCCTACGCTGAAGCGTCGCTGCGATATTATCAAGTGTACTTCAATGAGAATATAGAAGTCTCCTCCAAATCAGATGTAGCCTATGACATCCATGTAACAGACAGATACAATCGCCGGGTTTCCGGAGCTTCTGTTTCATTCACATATTCCCTGTTCAATAATAACATTATCATAAGTGAGGGCAAAAAGATTGGAATCACTAACAGTCTTGGCAAATTGTCCGATTCTTTTCATCGAATGGATTTTAATTGTATTCATATCAGCGGATGGATAAATGGTTCTTTTCAACAAAAATTTCAGGGTGAAATCAGTGTCGATCAAGATGTTCACGAAAAAAGCAAATTGATCTCCCTCGAGGATGGTTTTGATGTAATTTCATATGAACAATCATCCCTTTTGCCACCAGATCAAGCTATTGAACTCTCATTTGGAGCATTTAATAATGGTTCTGCCATTGTAAATGAAAACATATCATTCTATGTCTTCACAGACACATCATTTCTATTTCAGGGGACAGCTCAAACAACATTAGGATTATTTTCAGTTCCGTTTAATACCCCTAAAATCCAAGAACACCGAAGGTACCTCATTGTGACCATTCGATTTGTCTACAATTCTTCTCAAGGAGTTGTGTATGACTCATTGCAGTTTCCAATAATGTCCTTGAATGATTCAATAAATAGTAATCTTGTTTTAGAGATTGATACACTTGATATTGGCACCAAATCAAAGATTCAGGTGAATAATATCACGCTGAACCGATATCATGGATATGTGTACACATTTCCACTCCCTGAGGTATTAAGAGAAAAGAATATTCTCGAAATACTTCAAGAGATCAATCTAATGGACCCGAACCAGTTTCTGATCGGGAATTCAAGCGGTTGGAATTATTGGACCAAAGGCGGGAGATTTGGAAATGCATATCCACTGACTGAAATGGAATTGGGTTCTTTTTCAGGTGAATTTTTCACACCCGATATTTGGGAAAGGGAAAAGGCATTTATTGTGATTGTTGTTTTTATTGATTCATTTATTTTCGAAGGTCTTCCCCATGATCTCCAGATGAATGCAGTGATATTAGAGGATGGAGAGGGTACCAATGATGGTGATCATTCTGGAGATTCAGATTTCATCTCATCATTCCAAACCCCTATGGTTTTTCTTTCAATCTTTGTAGGTCTATTTATTCTTGACAGAAAATTAAAAGCCAGACTATGAGAGATCGAACATTCTCGATGTGGAGATAACTCGTCATAATGCAGCGGTTTCAAATGCCTTCGTAAGCATCACTTCTGAATGATCGCCACCATTTCGCCGATCTTCAAAGTCTCCACTTCCCTGCCATGGGCCACCAGCGCTTTTTCAATTTCAATGAATTCCGAGGTGAATTCCCCTTCCTCCCCGTCAGCGAACGGAACCACAACTTTTCCATCAGACTCCAGCTTCCTTGCAATATCGACCGGATCCCCATTCTTAAGGAATTCGATTACCTCTTTGGCATGATTCCTGAAGGTTGGTCCTATTTTTGCATGCATCGGTTTCACTCCTACTACCTCCTCATGGAGGTCCGTGAAATCCGGGAATACCAGCTCCTGAACAGCCAGAGCATCCATGATCGTTCCCTTCTCCCCCTCGACCGATTTTGCTCCGATCAGCTCGATCATCCTCATTTCAGAATTCAGAGGAATACCGGACTCCGATTTCCAGTTCCGTACAGAGGAAACAATGTTTTTGACCAGCGAACCGACCTTCTCTGCTTCGGCATCCACCAACAACGGTTTTGGAAAGTCCTTGAAATGGATGGTTTCCCCTCCCTCGTAATCGCGATAAAGGGTCTGGAATATCTCCTCGGTGATGTGGGGCAGGAATGTGGCCAGCAGTTTCGTAAGTCCGTATCCGATGGTGTACAGTGTGAAAGCCGCTCCCCGATCCTTCCGTGAATACATTCTCTGCTTGACCATTTCAATGTAATCGTCTGCGAATTCATGCCACATGAAGTATTCTATGTCCTTCATGGCCTTGTCGAACTGGAACACGTTCATGTTGGCTGAAGCCCGCTTCACGACACCGGAATAGAGGGAAAGTATCCACCTGTCCACTGTCGAGAGTTCGCCCACTTCTTCATCTGTACGTGCATCTTCTCCTTCCGCACTTGACTCTTCTTGACTGAAATTGTCAATGTTCAAGCTGGCCAACTCGGAGGGATCGATCTCTGCCTTCCTGAGAGCACTGGAGATGAACATCTGGATGTTCCAGAACTTGCGAAGAAGACGCTGTCCCCTCTTGATGTCCTTGAACCTGAAGGCATTATCCATTCCAAGCGAACAGCTTGCCGCGTAATATCTCAGAGCATCGGCACCATATTCATCCAGCACCTTCAGCGGGTCAATAACATTTCCCAGTGAGGTGTGCATGGGTGTGCCGTCCTCCGAAAGGATGAATCCGTCCATCATGATCTCCCTGAACGGTTCCTTTCCGATGAGGACCTCACTTCTCAGAATGGTATAGAAGGCCCAGGTTCGGATGATGTCATGAGCTTGTGGTCTCAGGGAGATAGGGAAGAGCTTCTCGAAAGCGCCAGGGTATTCTTTTTCCTGCTGCCAGCGGGCCAGGAAGAGGGGGGAGATTGATGAATCCATCCAGGTGTCGAACACATCCTCGCAGCCCTTGAGTCGAGTGGAGCTGCATTTTGGACAGGCGCTCACCGGTGGTGCATCGATGGTCGGGTCCACATAGCACTGTTCCTCAGTGGCGACCACGACCTCTCCGCACTCCTCACACTCCCAGACCGGAATGGGTGTTGCAAAGAACCGCTGTCGGGAGATGACCCAATCCCATTCAAGGCTGTCGATCCATTCCCTGAGCCGGATCTTCATGAACTCCGGATACCAGTCCATACGATTCGAGGCTTCCCAGACCCGCTCCTTAAAGGGAGTTGTCTTGAGGAACCACTGTTCCTTAACCAGGAACTCCAACGGGGTTTTACATCTCCAGCATCGTCCCACGTTCTGTTCCAGATCCTCCTGTTTGGTGAGGAGGCTTGTGGTGCCCATATCGGAAATGATGGCAGCCCGTCCATCCGTGGTGCTCATTCCCTGGTACTTTCCCGCCAGTTCTGTGAGATTCCCGACCTCGTCGATCCCCTTCTCGATAGGGAGTTTGTACCGGTAGACCCATTCAAGATCATCTTTGTCTCCTATGGTACAGATCATCACCACTCCGGTACCGAAATCCGGGTCCACCTTATCGTCGGCAATGATCTCGACTTCCTTGTTGAACACCGGGGTGAGGAGTTTTTTCCCAACCAGATGTTTCTTTGTCTCATCATCGGGATGGACCGCTACTATCTGGCAGGTGGAAAGCAGTTCCGGTCTGGTTGTTGCAATGAGGATATGTTCCTCTGGATTTTCTTTGAGATGGAATTTGATGTAATTCAGCTTCGTCATCCGGTTCCCGTACTCCACTTCGGCGTCGGCGAGGGCGGTCTGGCATCGGGGACACCAGTTGATGGGAAACTCCCCTTTGTACATGAGGCCATCGTGAAAAAGCTTGACAAAGGAGATCTGGGTGAGTCGTCTATAATTGGGAGCATTGGTCTGATAGTAGTACGTGTCATCCATGCTCTCCCCAAGGATTCTGAACTGTCGGGTCATTTCTTTGATGTTCTTGTCGGCGAACTCGGCACAGAGCTCATTGAACTTCTGCCTACCGATATCCCGTGGAGATACGCCGTGAAGGCGCTCCACACGTTCCTCGATGGGAATACCGTTCACATCGAAGCACAAGGGGAAGATAACGTTATGACCGGTCATTCGCTTGAAACGAGCCGCGAAATCGATGTGGGTGTAGTGTACCGCATGCCCTGCATGAAGGGAACCCGACGCATAGCGTGGTGGATTATCGATGCTGTACACGGGCTTGTCCGACTGAGGATCATATCGATAGATCTTATTTTCGGCCCAAAAGTCCTGCCACTTCTTTTCCAGAGCTAACTGGTCGTACATGTGCCCGGCAGGCACATCTT
>CAZTGJ010000069.1:9614-12841 GCA_964613025.1 uncultured Thermoplasmata archaeon
TGCCACTTCTTTTCCAGAGCTAACTGGTCGTACATGTGCCCGGCAGGCACATCTTGGCATTAATAGATTTTCGGAATCCTATTATGCATCAGAGTGGTTGCACCTTTTTCCGATTCCTCCTCTGCCCCCATCTTATAATACCGTTCGTTTATCATCCTGTTTTCATACCATAAATTTCCTTATGCGGAGACAGCCACACCTACTGTGCCCATATTCACCACCATTCTTTCAGCAATGATAACGCCCACAGTGTCGTTCCACTCCACTGTCTCCCACCCACCCTTTCTTCTATCAACTCCCACAGTGTCATTCCACTCCACTATCTCCCACCCCCCCCCACCCCCCCACTAGTAAAGTTATATGCTGTTAGAATAAAATTTCAACGACTACGACGAAACGAATGAAATGGAAACGGGGGGAAGGGGGGAAGCGGCGGGTGAACCATAGATTTGCCCAGGCTGAAGTGCTTTGTCAAGGGGACGATAACATCTGTAGGAAGGCGGTGCTCATCGGCGAGAAAGGAAGAGGGAGTCTAGCTGCCGATCCTCGGTGACGCTACCACCACCCACAGCATAATCAATAGAATGACCAGGATGATCGTGAGTATGATTTGAATCCATCCCCAGCTTTCCTGCTCACCCCCTTTTTCCCCACGAACGTGCTCGTTCAGGTTCTTATCCAGCCAGGGTTCGAAGGTAACCTTTTCAGATATAGGATCTCCCTTTCCTGCTGGATTTGTGGTCGCATGGATAGGACCGCTATCCGATCCCCAGTAATTGTGCTCTGCATGGACCAGAGAAACGATACCTGATATCGCGATCCCCTGAGAGTTGTTCCGGAAGGTGCACCAGTTGAATGTGGTATTCAGTGAATCCCCAAGAAGCTGAAGGCCGACAATATTGTTAGCGATGGTCGTTGTGGTGGCCAGGGTATAATCCGAGGCTTCAATGGTGATCCCTCTCCTGTTGTTCGAGTATAGGTCATCCTGAATCTTGGTCCCCTCAGAACCCCGATTAATCAGAAGACCATCATTCCAGTTGTTGGTCACCTGATTATGGTGGAGGTAGTTGTTCAGGGATCCATAACTGATGACGATCCCTTCCCCCGAAGTTGCGGGAAATGTTGTTGTCCTGAATGACGTTCGAGGATGATCCGTTCAAATGGATCCCGGAATACGAGTTCTCCACTACAATATTGTCCATAAGCCAGTTCAGATTCGAGTTCCTCAATTCGATACCATGGCCGTTCTCTGCACCTGTGTTGATCTGGGCACCGTTCAGTGTGAAGTAGTTGTTCGTGATGCCCATTCCAGTACACGAGCTCAAATAGAGGCCTGTTTCCTCACAGAAATATCCTGCATTCCAGCTAATAATACAGGAGCTGGAGCTAATGAGGTAGATCCCGTATATGGCATTCGAACAGACATTCTTGTAAATGGTGATGTTTCTGGAGAACCCCACAAGGATCCCCGCCCAGGTGTAGTTCAGGGTGAGGTTCTCGACTCTCAGATCCGTACAATTTGCAATGATGACCTGGCCAACATTTTCGGGAACCGGTATCGCCTGCCCGTTCTTGGCATAGAAGACAGGTCTGCCGTTGATCATGTTCAGTGAATCTATCGAGTGGGTGTTCCAGTGCTCCAGGGATGAAGAATCGATGTAGATGCTGGCGTTCTCGAGGTTGTTTGCAGAGATCTGAATTCGTTCACATTGTTCGAGGGTGATCCCTTCTGAGGGGTGGAGGGGTGATTCTGTTATCCCCAGAGTGTTCCGGGTGATCACCGATTCGATAGAACGAACGAGACTGATCCCGCCGTTGCCGTTATTTAAGAAATCGTTTCCGGTGATGATGGACCGGAATGCCTCAAGCACCCTCAACCCTTCTCCCGAATTTCCGCTGACGTTGCAGTCCTTGATCAAGGTGAGATTCCCTTCCGAGATGAACATTCCGTAGAAGTTATTGTATGATCGGATATTGGTAATCGTTACGTTGTCCGCAGTGATCCTCACCCCCGCCCCATAACCGTTGGCAGTGGTCCCGCTCCCGGTAACCGTCAATCCCCTCAACTGAACTCGTTCCGCTGTGATTTGCATCACGTCACCATTTCCCCCCCCGTTGATGATGATCTCCCCGGTCCCGTTGTTCACCAGGGATACTGTCCTGTTGATCCTGACATTCTCATAGTACACTCCCGGATTCACTTTAATCATATCCCAGTCTGTCGATGCATTGAGCGCATCTGATATCGAGGTGAACTCCGCGCCTGCCCCGGGGTCCATGTCCACATACATGGTCCTGGCCTCCCCTTGAAGTGCAGATACAATGAGGATGAGGAATAGCCCGACCCCTGCGTTGAAGAGTATCCTCCCAATGGTCATGTTCAACTGATCACCTTGTATGCTTGTTAATCGATTGTGAACGTGAATCTATGAAATGGAGTATCAGAACCCGAGATTTTCCCCAACCAGGATCACATGCATACGGTTGCTGTCCGATTCTCCGTGAATAATGGTGTACTTATTGCAGATACTCTTCGGAGCCCTGCACCCCATCACGGTCGCATATCCCCTGCTCCCTGCACGGGGTCTCAGCACCGAATCGCTGGACATTAATAGGCCCTGTTTTTCCATGGATCTGCCTGATCCCGTCATGGACGGTGTTCACGATCTTGTTGACACCTGCGAACAGGATCACCTTCTTTGGACCAAACATCATCGCTGCAACCCTGTTCCCGATCCCGTCGATATTCACCAGCTGCCCACTCATGGTGACGGCATTGGTACTTGCAAGGAACACATCCGCTGTCAGGGATTGCCATCTCATTTCGCTGATCTGTTCCTTTGGTACCCCTTCCCTGTATCGGTCGTATAGGATCACCGGTAACTCCCGGAGTCGTTCGATGAGTCCGCACTGTACTATTGTCGTACTTCCTCCGAGACCCACGGTGGTTCCCTCGGGAATGAGTTCCGCCACCTTTTCGATCCCCTCCCCCACAGAATCGAAATAGTATCCGTTGATCTGGCGTTCCTGAAGCATCTCGATGACATGATTGGCTTTTTTCCTGTTTACATCGATTTCAAACTCCGTTGCTGGTTTCATACATGGGAGATATTCGATGTGGTACATAAATGTAGCTAAGTATTCCCCATGACCTTTTTTAAAATGAATATTAATAGCTTGTAGGAATCTGCAAAAATACAATTCCGTCATTTCTCTCCTTGAAATTT
>CAZTGJ010000070.1:0-12835 GCA_964613025.1 uncultured Thermoplasmata archaeon
GGATTAAGGAAAAAAGGCGAAAAGAAATGGCGGGGGGGTGCGAAATATGAATTTATACCACCAACGAACCGACTAATTCCTAAAACATGTGGGGGGAAGGAGGGGGGGCGACGACCGACGGGGACAGACTACCGCTTGAATTCTCCGGGTACGAATGAATCTATAGGGTCATCTTTTTGATCGTGAGGGAAAGGTTTCTCTGTAATTGAGCCAGGATCCTGAGGCTGTGAGGCCATCACCGAGATGAAAAGCGTGATCAAGAGAAGACAGAGGAATCCAAGGATGACCAGCAGAAAGCCCATAATAAGGATATCGGAATCCTCATCCGAATCCGGAACCTTTCCAGAACCACCGTCAAAATCGAGCCATGGGTCGAAGAGCACATTATCACTCACCCGGTCCCCAGCTCCCAACGGGTTCTTTTCAGGATGGAACGGTCCGGTATCATTCCCCCAGCGATTCTCTCTGGCATCCACGGTAAATTTGTTATCAACCGCCATCACCCCGAAGTCGGAGTTGTTCCTGAATGTATTTCTTTCAATGAGATTGTCATCGGAGATCCCCAGGACCATGAGCCCGTAGGTATTTTCGACCATCATATTGTCCCGTATCCTGCAATCGTATGAATTGTTCATGAGGATCCCGGCCTCGGTATTGTTCAGGAACCCGCAGGATTCCACGATGGTAACCATGGAGCTGACGAATTGCAATCCGTAATCATTGGATGAAAATGTGCAGTCCTCCAGAACTGTGAACCTGCTTCCCTGGATGAACATCCCGTTCAGTGAGTTGTTCCAGAACAGACAGGTCGTGAAATTATTATAGGAGGCCTCTTTGATGTAAACCCCACTCCCCCCGTTCGAGGTGAACATGCAATCTATTACAGTATTCCGGTTCGAATCCAAATGCCCGAATGTCATCCCATGAAGCGTGTTCTCCGTGCTTAAGATCCCGGAGAAGTAATTCCCGCTGCTTTGCCAGGGATACACGCCATTCCTGTTGTTCTCGCAGATGATGTTCATGACTACATTGTTGTCCGAGATCAGTTTTATTCCCGCTACTCCTGATGCTTTGCTGGAATTCTGGATTCGGAAATCCATTATGGTCACTCCATCTGCGGAAATGGTTACCACATTCCCGTTCTCCTGGGAATCGATGATCGTGTTCCATCCGCTGCCAATGAGACTCACCATTTTGCTGATAACCACTCGTTCATAGTATATACCCGGTTGGACCTTTATCGTATCTCCCCTTCGTGCCTTCGAGAGTGCCTTCTGGATCGAAGCGAAGGGCAGTTCCTCGGTGCCCGTCCTGTTGGGGCCCGCATCAACACTTACAAACAGGGTCCTGTGGAGATCCATCTCAGTTCCCGATTCCAGCCACGGGTTGAAACGAACCCGGTCGGAGATAACATCACCACGTCCGGCTGGGTTCTCGTCCTTGTGGTAAGGTCCGGTTATATGACCCCACCAATTGTTCTCGGCTGAGAGATCCGACATGACCACCTGGCTGTCGATCTTGACTCCATACTCCCGGTTCCCCTGGATCTCATTATTGTGGACAAGGGTTCCGCTCGTCTCCTGGGTGAAGATTCCGATGGTATTGAAGATAATGCTGTTTCCTGTGATAATGAGATTATTGGATTCGATGAAGATCCCTGATATCACGTTCCCGGAGATGGTATTGTTGCTCAGGGTATTACCATTGGCCTCCAAAAGAGCAATCCCATACTCTGCGTTATCCGAGCAATTATTTCCATCGATCCAGCCCTTGGATCCTGTCTGGAAAACAATGCCAGCTTCATTTCCCGAACAGGTGTTATCCACAAGAAATGCGGATTCCGACAATCTGACGTCCATCCCATATTCACTATTCTGCGAGAATTCATTGTGATAGGCATTATTGTAATCCGCGTCATAGAGAACGAACCCGTCCTGGTCATTTCCATTGCATTGGTTCCAGGTTACGTTATTGTGTTCAGAACGATCGGTGATCGAGATTCCGGAAATTGCGTTCCGGTCACACGTATTGTATCGAATCGCATTCCAATTTGAATAGTCTCTCACATCGATCCCAATATCGTTTTCCATACACCGGTTGTTGATGATGATGTTGTCATCCGAGTTTTCAATATGGATCCCATGATACTCATTGCGGGCACAATCATTGTCGGAGATCGTATTTTCGCTGGAGGATATGAGCTGGATCCCGTACTCATTCTCATCACAGACAGAACCCTCGATCGTATTCACATATGCGAAATTCAGAAATATTCCGGTATCTTCGTTCCTGCTGGCGATATTGTACATCAGGATATTTTCATCCGAACCTTCCAGCACGATCCCATGCACTCCATTCCCTTCGCAGATGTTCCCATCCAGCGTGAGAGAACCGGATATGGTTACCATGATCCCGTAATTATTGTTATCACTGCAGTTATTTCCCAGAATTCTGGAGTTCCAGACATTCTCCAGGAAGATCCCGGTAAAGGCCGTAAACGAACAGACGTTCTCCTGTATCTTAACGGATTCTGCACCCTCCACCCAGATCCCCCTGCCGTTCCCGGAACAGTCGTTATCCCATATGCTCACGTTCGAAGCACTCACCCGTATCCCTGTTGACCCATTCATGATCCTGAAACCTGTAATGTTTACCCATTCGGCCCTGATCCGTACCACCGATCCGGTGTTGATCCCTTCAATCACCGACCCTCCACCACTCACTCCTCCTCTCCCCATTCCTTCAGCACTCTCTCCCCCCATTTCTCCTCTCCTTACGTCCCCTCCCTCCATTCCTTCAGCACCCTCTCCCTCTCCACCCATTCCTGATCCGATACCCACGATGTCCATGGAGCGGTTCACCTGGATGTTCTCCCGATAAACCCCCTCCCTCACCAGGATGATGTCTCCGGTCGCCGCATTATCGATAGCAATCTGGATCCGTCTGAAGGGATGTTCAAAGGAGCCGTTCCCTCCTCCGGGAGCATCAGCATCCACATACCAGTAGATCCCCTCGTGGCCCGTACTCCCTCCCACCCCCTCCTTCAGCCAGGGATTGAAATCCACGTAATCACTGATGTTCTCCCCCCTCCCCAGGGGATTGTCCACGGGATCGTAAGGTCCGGTGGGATGTCCCCACCAGTTATTAGTCGCATTGACCCGGTCCCCCATGTTCCCCAGGGCATAGATACCGTACAGGATATTTCCATACAGATGATTATTGGTAAATGAGTTGTTCGCTGAGCCGCTGAGAAAATAGATACCCCGAACGTTCCCGGCAATGATATTTCCGGAAAAGATGTTCCTGTCGGCAGAGATGACCATACACCCAGATCCATCATTTGACTCAATGGTATTATTCACAAGGACATTTTCATAGCTGCTCCTGATCCGGATCCCCTCTCCCATGTTCTCAGATACTAGGTTCTCATGAATGGAGTTTCCAGAGGAATCATGAACATATATCCCGTACAATCCGTTCCCAGTAACAGTGTTGCCATAGATCGTGCAATTGTCGGAAGAAACCAGTCCGATCCCATATTCGCCGTTCCATGAAATGGTGCTGTTCTCTATTGTTATGTTGTTCACATACACCAGTAGGATGCCGGTGTCCCCATCTGTCACTGTGAAACCGGAGATCGACACGTCGTTCACCGATATGCCGATCATATCCCCGCCCCCCTCCCCGAATCCGGATATGGTGGTTTGTTCCCGTCCGCTTCCCTGGAGGCTCACCGATTTGTTCACATTCAATATTTCCTGATAATACCCCGGCATCACTCGTATAATGTCTCCGTTGAAGGATACATTTATTGCGTCCTGGATCGTTTGGAAAGGATTGTCAAAGGAACCGTTTCCTCCCATTTTCGCATCATCGTTCACATACCAGACGGTATCATTAAATCCACTTTTCACTTCGAGAATGAACATCCCTGTATCTTCATTGACCCCATCGGAGACCTCAACTCTCACCGAATGGTTACCCACGTCCTCTTTTCTTGGTGTTCCCTCAACCAATCCTGAGGCCCCATCGATATTCAGGAAATCAGCGCTGGTCTCGATTGACCAATTAAGGGATCTCCTGTCATCATCCATCGCCCAGAATAACATTGAATAATCTTTCCCTACTGTTGCATTCCGGATGCCCAAGTTCATAATATGAGGTTTATCGTCATAAAAGATAATGTCCACATCGTCTACATCCAGGTTACCCCAGCCATTGTTGGCGTAGGTGTTTCCAACCACAACATTATACTCACTGGAATACTCAATTTTAATACCATACCATCCCATGTTCGAACAGTGATTATCTCTAACCACATTATACAGTGAATAAGAATCCAATTCTATTCCATGCCATCCGCTATCATTGCAGGTATTTCCTACAATCGTATTATTATTGGAGCGTCCAAGACCGATTCCATACCAGCTATTTATGTCGCAGATATTATTGGTGATACTATTATTGTCGGAATAGTCCAGGAAAATTGGTGATCGGTTACTACAAATATTCCCATCAATGGTATTCCAGTTGGAGTATTTTAGAGATATTTTTGAATAGTTATTACAATTGTTATTCCTGATGATATTGTTGTTCGAGTCAAATAGATACATATCCGCACCATTTTCACAGTTGTTCCCGGTTATCATATTTTGGTGTGAGGAATAGAGGTCAATACTTCGGCTGATATTATCGAAGCTGTTTCCGGATATTATATTCCCACTCGATTCCTGAAGATGAATTCCAGATCCCCTGGAATTCCTGAAGATATTGTCCACAAATGAGCAGTTATTGGAAAATTGCAGCACGATTCCTTTTCCCGTTGTGTTCCCAAAGGTGGTATTCTCCACTCGAATTCCCGAGGAATTCAAAATATACAATGGAAGATTACTTTGACTTAAATCAACATTCTCCAGGGTAATGTTTGTGCAGTTCAAGAAAAATACCATCCCTGCATCGGAAGGAACGTGAATACCGTTCATCCCGAAATAGAAATACATACCCTTTCCATTTATTGTATTATTCTGATCAAAGCTAAGGTGCATGAATACTTCGTATTGACTAAACAGGGGTATATAAAATCCCGTTCCCCAGAAGGCATTACTCTCCAGTTTTGCAAATATCCCTTCATAGAGATAAATGCCATAGTTTAGGTTATTGTTCAATGTGTTCTTTCGGATAACATTGTTAATACTATTCCGGATTACAACTCCGTAAATGTTCGAGCTGCAGTTGTTCCCATCAATGGTTATATTTTCAGAGACCAACGCAATACCGGTTATTGAAATACCATTGAACGAATGGGAACAGGTGTTGTTTGATATGTACACCCCATCGGAAGAGGTTACTCCGATACCGTCACCGAAATCGGAACACGTATTGCTATGTACAATTACATTATCTGAAAAATGGATAAGGATCCCCGTACCGTACTCCCGACCAATCCGACAGTCATTGTCCCTGATAGTAATGTTGCTTGAGAATACAACTGCAATCCCGATCGAGGTGTTCACTATCTCCTGATCTTCGATGACCATGTCACTACATCCGGCAAGGATAACCTGTCCGGCATCCGGTGGAACTAAAACAGAGGTTTTTTTAGTGAAATAATATAATGCTTTACCATTCACGGTATTGGTGGTATCAATGCTGTGAGAATCCCAGGATTCGGGTGAATTTCCAACTATTTCAATCCCAGCTCCTGTAATATTGTTACGGTACAGTATGTTGTCAATTGTGTTCCAGAGTACGAGTCCCCGTTCGTTATCAGACCAGGTGTTGTTTTCAAAGGTATTGTCCTCACCAATGATATATGCACTGTAGTAGGATTGGATGATACTATTGTTCACAATGATGCAGTTATTTGACGTCACTCTGATCCCTGCATAGGGATGAAGCTCTCTGTTCCCTATGATCGTGAAACCGCCGAGAAACACATCATTCGCCCTAATCCTCACAGTATCATACACAAATTGATCATCACTTCCATCGATGATGGATTTTCCCACTCCCGCTCCCATGAGTGTCAATGTTCTATCGATGCTTATCTTCTCATCGAATCTTCCTTCCCGCACCAGCACCGTGTCCCCCACTTCCGCGGCATCGAGTGCATCCTGTATACGCTCATAATCCGCCTCCCCGTTATCGTCCACGGTTATGGTTTTCGCCTCACACTCCAAGCTCAACAGGGAAATACAGGCAATCCCGATGGCGAATACGGCAAGAGCCAGCAGCACTCTTCTTTGACAACTCATTTACTTCACCGGAGCGAAGACCGCGATATCATATAAACCTTGTCATTTTCCATATTCCTTTTCATTCACTTCACCCCACTCCCTCCTACCCCCCTCCTCCTTGTTTCTTTGTCCGCATCATCTTCTCAGCCTTCCATTGCTTCCCTCCCCGGTCCCACCACCATTCTCCCCCACCATTCTCCCTGCACCCCCCCCTCCTGGAGAAACCTCGTCACCAACATTTCTTCGGCCTCCCAATAGCGGGACACTGATTTCTGACCGATCAACCGATCTGTATTGTGGTGGGGTCTAGTCGGTTTTCCATAAATTATTAAATACTCGCTGGATGTCTGGTCCCTGAGGTAACTGGTATGATACACGATCAGGGAATTAGGAACGCATTGATCTTCATGGTTATCATTGGAGTTCTCACGGTCATATTCGTAGCAATCGCAGATGGTTCAGAGGGTGCCACATATGGTGTTTCCTTCGACACCAATGAGGGAACACATATCCTTTCTCCGGAGCACGATAGCGATGGAGTACGAACATTGAATCTGACGGTAACGAACGAGGGGGATTCCCAGGATACCTTCAATTTCGAGTTCTCCGAGGACAGCTCTACCCAGAAATACAAGAAATGGTTTACCATTCCCAGCAGCATCACCCTCGATCCGGATGAACAGAAAGAGGTTTCCATCGAGATCAGGGTCCCTCCCTACAAGACGGATAATGACGCTGTGGCGGACGGTGAACTCAAGAACATTACTTTCATTGTGTATTCGAAGGGGGCGCGGGATCATGGTGTGGAGGTGGAGGGAACGACCACCGACGATTACCTATGTCATGTCGATATCAGGGAATACCGATATGCTTTCTTCACCGATATCACACCTTCCGAAATTTCCCTTGGAGAAGATGAAACCGCCATAGTTAACGTGACGATCAAGAACGAGGGGAACGGGATCGAGCAGTACACTTTTATCAAGGATGGATGGGATGGGGGAGGACAGTACACAAGCTGGTATGATTTCAATGTATCGAGCGTTGACCTCAGTCCTATGGAATCGGTCCAGGTATCGATATATGTCGATCCAGAATCCGATGCACCCCCAGGCCTGTACGACCTTGAATTCCATGCAACGTCCGAGACCACATACGTGACTGACCAGGAATCATTCCGGATCGTCATCGAGGAGACCTACGGAGGTCACTTTATTTCCGCCACCAACAGGAGCTCGGATCCGGGAAAAACTGTTCGCATTGACGTGAATGTGAGGAACACAGGCAATGCGCAGCACGAGTTCAGGATGGCTACTCCTCAAATGCCCGATGGATGGGACAATCCGACCTGGTCGAGCGGGGACACCAAGAGTATCGATGCCGATTCCTCGGGTACCTTCACACTGGAAATTGACATTCCCGACGATTACACAAAAGCCAAGGCAGGTGTGTATCAATTCCAAGTGGACGGATACTACGAGGACGAGGGGGGAAGCGAGACGAAATTCGCAAAATCCATTAACTTCAGCCTTACCGTGAACACAGTCTATGGTGTGGAGGTGAGCGCTGATGAATACCAGCACGAAGCAGATCCTGGGGATCAGGTGACATTCCAGATAAAGATAAGGAACAGTGGGAACATCAATGAGACCTATCAGCTCAGCGTCCTGAAAGCCGGAGCTTTTAAAGATGCCAAACCATGGACCACCATCATTGGTGCTGATCCGGGTAATCGGATCTCCATTCCAATCGGCGAAACACAATATCTCGATATTCAGGTGGACGTGCCAGAGTTTACTGAAGAGAACGATGAGGCGGAAGCTGGTCTCTTCGGCGTGAAGATCAAGGCCGAATCCACAAACGAGAGCTCAGAGAATGGTGAACAGGTATTCGAACTCGAAGTCGAGGAATTCTATGCTGTGAAACTCTGGTCTCCCGTCCCGGGAAAGAATCAAACACTCACTGAATGTGAGTGTAACGATACTACTATGACCTTTACGCTGTATGTGAGAAACCTTGGCAACACAATCGACGATATCCTGGTAAACGTGCCTAATAGTGAACTGTTGGGTGAAAAAAGCAATTGGAGCGTGAAGTTTGGGACCGAACCCTCGAAGGTCCTGCGGCTCAGTTCACTAGCCCAACAGTCCTTGACTCTAACCCTCACCGTTGATAATAATACGGATCCTGGCAGCTACACTTTTCGGGTGAGGGCAGAATCTCAGGGTGATACCGTTGTTTACGTTTATACAACCATCTTTGTCAACCTCACGAAAGCACCCGTAGCAATAATCGATTCCTCCTTTCACGATCCAGTTGTTCGTGGCCAGACCGTGTATTTCATTGGAACGTCACCTGAATATTCAGTAATTGCCCGATATCTCTGGCATTCAAATATTGATGGGGAATTATATAATGGCACAAGTGATAATTTCACTTTATCAAATCTTTCCCTAGGAAACCATACGATCTCCCTTTCCGTACAGGACACCAATGGGGTATGGAGCACTGAGGTCTCGACACCCATTACTATCCACAGCCGACCCATCGCAATAATCGACTTGATCTCACCGGATCCGGCATTTGAAGGGGAGACCGTTTCTTTTGAAGGGCATGGTACGGATGACGGTTTCATAGCGCGTTATGTCTGGCGCTCATCCATTGATGACGAAATTTATGAGGGTTCGGAATCATCTTTCACTCACTTTGACCTATCAGTGGGCAACCATACCATCTACTTCAAGGTCATGGACAATAATTGGATCTGGTCCGAGGAGGCCACCTTAAATCTTACTGTCGAAGATGTAAACCTTCTCATCACGATCGATGACCCCTCTGAAGGGGACACTGTGAACGGAGTGATACAAATATCCGGCGATGTCTATCCTCTGTCCTCCGAGGCGGATTCTCAGATACTCGTTCGGATCGATAACGGTTCCTGGAAAGAGTCAACGAGCAAGGGATGGTTTTTGAACACCTGCTTCTGGCTATTGGATTGGAATTCCCTGACAGTTGAGAACGGGGAGCATACGATCTCTGCGAAGGCTTTCGATGGTGAGAACTGGTCCAATATAGCCCAAGTTACTGTGACCGTGGAGAATCAGGACAGTGCTGATCTCATACCCATCCCGCAATGGGAGGTTGGGGACACATGGAGGTGGTCGTATACGGTAGAGGTGGAAGGAACCACATCTTCCATGACGGTTACCGAGGAAATACAAGCACGGGACCTTGAAGTGACAGACAACTGGACCGCACTGGAGGAGCCCTGCTACAAGCTCGTAGCGAAAACCCTGATCTTCGGGCAGGCGATCTCCACGTCCACAGTGTATCTTTCAATGGAGACCTTTGAGATCCTTGTGGAGGATTTCCAGGGTGAGGGAATGCCGTTGTTCCTCTATGGGTTCATGACGGGGATCGACTGGCCGCTTATAGTTACGGATGGGGGTCCTTATCAGTGGACGGATGCCGGGAACATCACGGTGGATGCCGGTACATATGCTTGTTACGTATTCAATGGGACAAGTGGCCCGATCTACTACTCGCCCGAGGTCAAGCATATTGTCAAAGCTGAAATGGGGGAGATCAGCTTCGAGCTGAAGAAAGTCGGAACAGATGGAGATCCTGAGTCGGATAATGACGATGATGAATTCTTCCTGGTCGAAAAGATCGGTCCGCTTCCGCTCATCGGATACCTCAGTATATTGCTGCTCATTGGGATTGTACTTGCCGCCGGGACAAGCGGAAGGAGTGGGAAATCGAATAGTGGACTGACACCGGCTTCCCCCTCTTCCCTCTCCCCTCCCACTATTCCCCCTTCCCCACCTTCAGGTCAATCTCCACCAATAACCCAACCCTCAGTACAGAATCAACCAATGCAACCGTCGTATCCCCCAAAGACAACACCCCCCCCCACCCCCCCACTAGTAAGTGGTTTGTGGACGTGTCCGGCATGCGGCAATCGGTCCAAGGAAAAATTTGCTTTCTGTATGAAGTGTGGATCCAAGCGGTGACCTGAGGAAACGATAAGCTTGAATTGTAATTATCGGGAATGTTGATTCAGTCAGGAAAGATATCCTAAGATAACCAATAGGCAAATCAATAATTGTTAATTTTACTATGACTAACAACTGTACGGATGCCAGAGTGAAAATAAACAGACACCTGATCAGAATCATGATTGTATTGGCACTGATCTGTATTGGATCAACTGTGATGATGCAATTCCTTTCGAATGCCGAGGCAGGCACCATTATTGTAGCAAAAGATGGAAGCGGTGATTTCGGGAAGATCCAAGATGCTATCGACAATGCTACCGAGGGAGACACAATCAGGGTGTGGGAAGGGACGTATTACGAAAATGTGGTTGTGAATAAATCGGTGAGTCTTATTGGAAATGGGAGTGTGGAGACGACGATTGACGGAGGGGGAAGCGGTGATGTGGTCAGCATCTCTGCAGAATGGGTGAACATGAGTCGTTTCACAATAACAAACGGGGGATTGAGTGGTAGTGGAATACAGATACAATCGAACAGCAACACCATTCAGAACATCACGACAAATTCAAACCAATATGGGATCTACTTCCTCTACTCCAACGGCAACACAATAACCAATAACACCGCCTCGAACAACGGCGATGGATTTTTACTCCGATACTCCAACAACAACACCATAACTGACAACACCGCTAAATCAAATAACCAATATGGAATCTACTTCCTCTTCTCTAACAGCAACAACATAGTCAATAACACTGCCTCGAACAACATGATCGGTTTCTACAATCGAAACTCCAACCACAATACCATCACTGATAACAAAGCAATCTCAAATACACATGGGATAGACTTTTTCATCTCCAATAACATCACCCTTAAAAATAATTCAATGGCGAACAATTCAATTAATTTCGACATCTCAGGTTCTTCAATTGAACATTTCAACCATACCATAGATCGCTCGAACACAGTGGACGGAAAACCAGTCTACTATCTGGTTGGAAATCAAAATGAAACATTCGATATCGATGCACTGAATATAGGCTTCTTTGCGAGTATTAGCTGTGACAACATCATTGTCATGAATGCTACTAACCTTACAAACAATGGCTATGGGATATTTTTCTATGACACAATTGACTCATATATTCAGAATATCCATGCAGACTCAAACTCCTTTGGAATCTACCTCGATCACTCTCACAATAACTCCATTACTAACAGTACGGCAAACTCGAATGATCAATATGGGATCAATCTCAGAAATTCAAACAACAATAGCATTACCAATAGCTTGGCAAATTTTAATACTTGGCACGGGATCTACCTCCGGTACTCCAATAACAACTCACTATTGAATATCTCGGCTTCGGGCAACGGTGACAATGGTGTTTACTTCTACTATTCCAACAACAACTCCCTCACCAATACCACAGCAAACTTGAATGAGTGGTATGGAATCTACCTTTACTACTCCAATAACAACATACTCACCAATAACTCGGCAACCTCAAACAAAGATGGAATTTCTCTTCAGGGTTCCATCGACAATAGCTTATCCAACAACACTGCCTCTGACAACTCCGAACGTGGAATCTTCCTCCATTCCTCGAACAACAACACCATTCATAATCTCATCTCCTCTGAAAACGGCGAATATGGAATGTACCTCTACTTGTCACGAAACAATGCTATTACCAACAGCACCTTCTCAAGTAACAGCGTTTCGGGAATCTACCTCGTAGGCTCAAATAAAAATACGATAATAGGCAATACTGCCTCGGACGACAACGAATATGGATTCCACATCGTAGAGTCAACTCACAACATCCTATCCGACAACACGGTGAACCTGAATGAATGGAACGGAATCTATCTCCACTTCTCACACAACAACTCCCTAACCAACAACACTGCTACGTACAACACTTGCGGTATCTTACTCAAAGGCTCCAGCGACAACACCTTAGCCAACAACAGAGCCCCAGACAACTACTATGGAATCTCCCTCCAGTACTCCAATAACAATACCATAACTAACAACACCGCCTCGGACAACAATTATGGGATTTATATCTGGGATTCCAAAAAGAGCACACTGACTGGCAATACTGCTGCGAGCAATCAGTATGGAATCTACCTTCTGTATTCCAATAGCAGCACCCTAACCAACAATACCGCTTCGGGCAACCAGTACGGAATTTACCTCGACTCCAACAATAACAACACCATAACCGACAACACCGCCTCGGACAACGACGTGCGTGCAATCTCCCTCATTTCCTCCTACGGCACCACCCTAATCAACAACACAGCAAACTCGAACAGAAATGGAATCCACCTCTACTACTCCAATAACAACATCATAACCGACAACACAGCAAACTCGAACAACCACTATGGAATCTCCCTCTATCGGTACTCCAGCGACTGTACTCTCGAAAACAACACATGCTCGAATAACGAGTACGGAATCTCCCTCTACGAATCCAACAACCACACCCTTAGAATCAATGCAATGTCCAACAATTCATATAACTTCTATATTAGCTTGTAGGAATCTGCAAAAATACAATCTCCTCATTTCTCTCCTCAGTA